>NZ_VSCV01000028.1:0-21717 GCF_047459355.1 Limnochorda sp.
TTCGACCAGGCTGTCTCCAAGGGACGTGGGTTCGGGATGGGCCAGGCCTTGCATCGCGAACCAGGAGCGTCCTTTGGCGCGCCCGTAGACGATCGCCGGTCTGGGCCCTTCGGGAGCGAGGACGCGGCCGGGAGGGTCCGCGTCACCGGCAGCAGAACCCCGCCGGCCACACCCGGGTCACCAGGGCAGCCGTCAGGGCTACCAAAAGGCCGGCGAGGCGCGGGTCGTAGTGGGAGCCGCCGTTGGGAAAGGCGAAGAAGCTGAGGTTGACGGTCGCGTGGAAGAGGGCGGCCGCCCACACACTCCTGCCCGCACTCCGGTGAAGCCAGACGATCAGCACCCGCAGGGCGACCGTCTCCACGAAGCCGTACCAGAAGATCCAAGCCACGCTCGGATCCGCCTGCAGGTAGGGCACCACGTGCCACAGCCCCCAGATCAGACCCAACAGCATGCCCGCCCGGCCGACGCCCCAACGGGCGACGAGGGGATCGGTGGCGTAGCCAGACCAGCCCAGCTCCTCCGCGAAGCCTGCCAGGAAAAACGCGACCCAGAGGATCACCATCTCGCGCCCCGGAAGCCGGAGCTCTTCGGGCAGGGGCATCCCCGTCCATCGCATGAGGCCGTAGGCCAAGAGGACTAAGGCGGGCATGAGGAGGAAGGCCAGAGGGTACCAGAACCACCTGGGAACCCTGGGATTGAGGGCGAGCTCTAGCCAGATGCCGAGACCGGCCAGGCCCTGCTCTCGGTAGATCAGGCTCGCCGCTGCCGCTAGAGAACGGCAACGACCGTGTAGGCAGCCCGCAGGCCGAAGACCTGCGCCGCGGAGCCTTCGACCATGGGACCGAGCGGCATAGCCATCCAGGCCAACGACCGGACCGTACCAAAGACCCTGGCCCGCATCTCCACAGGGACCCGCTCCTGCATCACCGTGTAAATGATGGGGTTGAGCGGACTGCTGCGTGCCTGGACAGGAGAAGGCGGGTCGTGGCCGCGACGATGGTGGGCGCGCCTCACCAAGAGGGCCCCGAAGGGGTGGGCCCGCCCTGGGCGCGAGGCTCCCCAAGCGGTTCGACGGTGTCCCAGCCACTCCGAAGGGAAGGATATCCTGTGCCTGGATTCACATGCCGGCGAAAGCCGGAGCCAGTTGACATCTGAGGAGGATACTCTCTAAAATGGAACCGAGAGAGGCTCTCATTCCCGGAAACGGTCTCTAATGAGTCTTGCTGTTAAGAGAGACCCGGTCTAAGCGGCTTCCGGGTTCTAGCGAGGAGGGCGCTTTTTTTGAGATTGAATCCCGAGTACGCCACTCAACTTTCCCCAGCCATGGAGCAGCACAACGCCGGAAGCCCCAACGCCCGGCGGAGGCTGGCCCACCGCCTCTCCTGGTTTCTTCCTGCGTTCCTTCTCCTTGTGGTGAGCACGGGCCTGGCCCCGGTCACGGCGCAAGCGGATCCCTTCCCAGTTACCGTTGAGCACAAGTTTGGGGTGACGGTCATCCCCCAGGCACCCTCCCGGGTGGTGACCATCGGCTACAGCGAGCAGGATCCGGTGCTGGCCCTGGGCGTGAAGCCTGTGGCGGTGCGGGAGTGGTTTGGCAACCAGCCCCACGCGGTCTGGCCGTGGGGTCAGCAAGCGTTGGGCGACGCCCAGCCCCAAGTGCTGGTCATGCCCTTTGGAGAGCTGGATTACGAGGCGATCGCCGTCCTTCGGCCGGATCTGATCATCGCCACCCACTCAGGCATCCAGGAGGCGGAGTACCAGCGGCTCTCCCGGATCGCCCCGACCGTTGCCCAGCCCGCCACCTACCCAGACTTCGGCGTGCCCTGGCAGGAGCAGACCCGGATCATCGGCCGGGCCCTGGGCCGGGAGGCTCAAGCCGAAGCCCTCATCGCCCAGGTGGAGGCTCAGATCGCTCAGGCCCGGGCCACCCACCCCGAGTTTGAAGGGGCGACCGTCGCCTGGGTCTCGCCCACCGGCACGGGGACCCTCTGGGCAGTAGGACCGAGCACGCCGCCCATGCGCTTCCTCGCGGACCTGGGGTTCCGGCTGCCCGACGCTCTGGCCCGTCACATCGGCGACCTCGACTCGGCCCAGATCAGCCAAGAGCAGGTGCGGCTCCTGGATACCGACGTCCTCATCTTCCAGGTCCTCTCCGAGGCTGAGCGGCGCCAGATCGAGCAGGATCCCCTCTACGCCCAGCTCGACGCCTTCAAGGAGGGCCGGACCATCTTCTTTGTGGGTATGGACGATCCTGTGTACGGCGCCCTCAGCTTCAGCACCGTCCTGAGCCTGCCCTACGCGCTGGAACACCTGGTGCCCCGCCTGGCTGCGGCGGTGGACGGCGACCCAGCCACACCGGTGGACTGAAAGGCGGTGGCCCTCGGTGACCCCAACCATCCAGCCGGCCCCCGAAACGTCCACCTCCCCTGGGCTCCGCCCCGCCACGGGGGCGCCCGTCTCCCCTGAGGCCGCTCCCGTGACGCGGGCCGGACGGGGGCCGCTGCTGCGGTGGGGTGCGCTCATCGGCGCCGGGGTGCTGCTGACCCTGGTCGCCTTGGCCAGCCTCCGGTACGGCTCCATCTCCCTGAGCGCCGCCGACGCGTGGAACGCCCTCTTCCACTACAACCCTGACTCCTACGAGCAGACGGTGGTGCGCCACCTCCGCCTCCCCCGCACCCTCATCGGGCTGGGCGTGGGGGCGGCGCTGGCTGTAGCGGGCGCGGCCATCCAGGCCGTCACCCGGAATCCGCTGGCGGGGCCAGAAATCTTGGGTGTCAACAGTGGGGCGGCCTTCGGGGTGGTGGCGGCCGTCTATTTCGGCCAGCTGGTGGAGCCGTTCCAGTTCGTCTGGTTCGCCTTTCTGGGCGGTCTGGCGGCGGCCGCGCTCGTCTCCGGGGTGGCTTCGGCCGGCCCGGCGGGCAGCTCCCCGGTGAAGCTGGCCCTGGCGGGTGTGATCGTCTCTTCCCTGCTCCAGTCGTGGCTGACGGGGCTCCTCCTCTTGGACCAGCAGACCCTGGATGTGGTCCGCTTCTGGATGGCCGGGTCCCTCGCCGGGCGGAGCCTGGAGATCTACCGGGCGGTCCTGCCCTTCCTGGCGGTGGGGGTGGCGGGCCTGGTGGCCCTGGGCCCCCATCTGAACGTGGCCAGCCTGGGCGAGGAGACGGCCCGGGCCCTGGGCCTGAAGCCCCACCAGATCCGCTGGTTGGTCGGGGGGTTCAGCGTGCTGGCCGTGGGCGCGGCCGTGGCGGTCGCCGGCCCCATCGGCTTTGTGGGACTGGCGGTGCCCCACATCGTTCGGGCCGTCGTCGGGCCCGATTACCGCTGGGTGCTCCCCCTCTCGGTGCTGGTGGGCCCCTTGCTCCTCTTGAGTGCCGACCTTCTGGGGCGCGTTGTGGCCCGGCCCGCGGAGATCCAGGTGGGCATTGTCACCGCCATCACCGGGGCCCCCGTCCTCATCGGGCTGGCCCGACGCCGGAAGGTGGTGGAGCTGTGAGCCTCGTGCCGGCGCACGACCCCGAGCTCCCGGGCCGCCCGCCCTTGGTGCTGGTGCGGGTGGGGCCCTTCTCCTTCCGGGCCAACCTGCGAGTGGTGGCCCTGGTGGCCGGCGCGGCGGCCCTCCTCGCCGCCCTGGCCCTCTGGGGCCTCACCCTGGGAGATGTTCGTTTCTCTTGGTCTGAGATCGCGCAGGCCATCGCCGGCCAGGGCCCCCCGTCAGCCACCTTCATCGTGCGGGACCTCCGCCTTCCCCGGATCCTTGCGGCCCTCCTGGTGGGGCCTATGCTGGCCATGGCGGGCGCCATCTTCCAGGGTCTGGTGCGCAACCCCCTGGTCGCGCCGGACGTGATCGGCATCAACGCGGGCGCTTCCGCGGCGGCCGTCCTCTGGATCGTCACCCGCAAACCGCCGGCCCTGGTGCCCGTGGCCGCTTTCCTCGGGGCGGTCGCCGCCGCGGCGGCCATCTACCTCCTCACCTGGCGGGGCCGGATCGCCACGGGTCGGCTGATCGTGGTGGGCATCGGGGTGAACGCGCTCCTCACCGCTGCTACCACCTTCCTGCTGGTCCAGGCCCGGATCCAGGATGCCGGCCGGGCCGTGCTCTGGATGACGGGCAGCCTCTACGCGGCCGACTGGGCCGATGTGCGGCTCCTGGCGGCGGCGTTGGCAGTGCTGGGGCCCCTGGGGGCCACGCTGATGCCGGCGCTCCGGGTCCTCCAGCTGGGGGATCTGGGGGCGGCCGCGTTGGGGATGCGGGTGGAGCGGCGGCGCCTCGCCCTCCTGCTCGTGGGGTGTGCGCTGGCGGCGGTGGCCGTTTCGGTGGCGGGGCCCGTGGGCTTTGTCGCCCTCATGGTGCCGCATGCGGCCCGGCTGCTGGCCGGCCCCATGACCGGCGGCGTCTTCCTCTTCACGGGGCTGCTGGGCGGGCTCCTTCTCTTGGGGGCGGACCTGGTGGCCCAGCACGGGCTGCCCGCCAGCCTCCCCGTGGGTGTGGTGACCGCCGCGCTGGGGGCCCCCTACTTCCTGGCGGTGCTCTACCGAAGCGGTGCGAAAGGGTAGGTGACGGGCGATGAGCCGGCTGCAGACCGAAGGGCTGACCCTGGCCTACACCGAGACCCGGGCGGTGGTGGAGGCCTTGAGCCTCCAGATCCCCGACGGGGCGGTCACCGCCATCGTGGGGCCCAACGGGTGCGGCAAGTCCACCCTTCTCAAGGCCCTGGGCCGGCTGATCGCGCCCCGGTCGGGGGCGGTCCTCCTCGACGGCAAGGCGATCCACCGCCTGCCCACCCGGGAGGTGGCCCGCCAGCTGGGGCTTCTGCCCCAATCGCCGGAGGCTCCAGAAGCCATCGTGGTGGAGGATCTGGTCCACCGGGGCCGGTACCCCCACCAGTCGGTCTTCCAGCCGCCCAGCAAGGAGGATCGGGAGGCCGTGGAGCGGGCCCTGGCCCGGACGGGCCTAACGGCCCTCAGGGACCGGCCCGTCGATGAGCTGTCGGGCGGCCAGCGCCAGCGGGCTTGGATCGCCATGGCCCTGGCCCAGGAGACGCCCATCCTGCTCCTCGACGAACCCACCACCTACCTGGATCTGGCCCACCAGCAGGAGGTGCTGGAGCTCATCCGGCGCCTGAGCCGGGAAGAGGGGCGGACGGTGGTGGTGGTCCTTCACGACGTGAACCACGCGGCCTGGGTGGCCGACCACGCCGTGGCCCTCTGCCATGGCCGGGTGGTGGCCGCCGGCCCGCCCCATGAGGTCTTCTCCCCCGGCGTTCTCCAGGCGGTCTTCGGGGTCCCCTGTGACGTCCTCGCCTGCCCCGGCTTCGACTGCTCCCTCTGCCTGCCCCGGGGCCGCACCTTGCACTACGTGCCCGGTGACGGGGCGGCCCCAGCCCAGCCCGCCCCCGCCCTCCGGGCCGAAGGGCTTACCCTAGGCTACGGCGGCCACCCGGTGGTGGTGGACCTTTCCGTCACCTTCCCCGCCGGGAAGGTGAGCGCCATCGTGGGGCCCAACGGCTGCGGCAAGTCCACCCTCCTCCGGGCCTTGGCCGGCCTCCTGCCGCCCGCCCGCGGCCAGCTCTACCTGGGCGACCGCCCCTTGCACGGGTGGGCGCCCCGGGCGCGGGCCCGTCAGGTGGGCCTCCTCCCCCAGCTGAACGCGGCCCCGCCTCACATGTCGGTGGACGAGGTGGTCGCCCTGGGGCGGTACCCCTACCAGCGGTGGTACCGCCAGTGGACCCGGGCCGATCTGCAGGCCATGGAGCGGGCCATGGAGGCGACCGGCGTGCTCGATCTGCGCTGGCGGCCGCTCGCCAGCCTTTCAGGCGGCCAGCGCCAGCGGGTCTGGCTGGCCATGGCCCTGGCCCAGGAGACCCCCATCCTCCTCCTGGACGAGCCCACCTCCTTCCTGGACATGGCTCACCAGGTGGCGGTGCTGGACCTGGTGCGGGAGATGAACCGGCGGGAGGGGCGGACGGTGATCATGGTCCTCCACGACCTGGACCAGGCGAGCCAGTACGCGGACTTTGTGGTGGCCATGAAGGAAGGCCGCCTGGTGGCCGCCGGCCCGCCCAGCGAGGTGATTCGTGAGGACCTGGTGGAGGAGGTCTTCGGTGTACGGAGCACCATCTTCTCCGACCCGGCCACAGGGGCCCCGGTGGTGATGCTGCAGGCTTTGGCCCGAGGGGCCGGCTGATGGGGCGGGTCTGTCTACCCCTCCCCGTCTGGCCCATAATGGCGCCCCAGGGCAGCGGGAGGCCGGGCCCGGCGCACCGCCCCGGCCACCACTGCGATGGTCAGCCCGTAGGGCAGCATCTGGACCAGCTCCGTCGGCCAGGGGATCTGGAGGGTTTGGATCCGCATCTGGAGGGCGTCGGTGAAGGCGAAGAGGGCGGCCGCGAGAGCGCCGCCCAGGGGGTTCCACTGGCCAAAGATGTTGGCGGCGAGGGCCATGTACCCCCGCCCCGCCGACATGTTGGCGCTGAACCAGCTCAAGTGGCCTAAGGAGAGATGCGCCCCGCCCAGAGCGGCCAGGGCCCCAGCAAGGAGGAGGCAGCGGAGCTGCATGCGCTGCACGCGGATCCCCACCGTGGCCGCGGCCTCGGGGTGCTCCCCGATCATCCGGACCCGCAAGCCGGCAGGCGAGCGGAAGAGCCAGACCCAGAGGAGTGGAGCGGCCAACAGCATCAGGTAGACCAGGGGCGTGTGGCTGCCCAAGAGGGGTCCCAGGACCGGCAGGTCCCGGAGAAGAGGAATGGACCAGGTGGGCAGGGCGGGAACGGTGGGAGAGGCGCCCCGGGTGCCCCAGATCACCTGCATCAAAAGCCCCGTCAACCCCAGCATCAGGATGTTGAGCCCCACCCCGGCCACCACGTGGTCTGCCCGGAAGCGGATGGCGAAGAGCCCCAAGAGGCCCCCCATGGCCATCCCGGCCGCCACCGCCGCGAGGAGCCCCAGCCAGGGGGAGCCCGTTAGGGAGGAGGCGTAGGCGGCGGCGAAGGCGCCGCCCAAGATCTTCCCCTCCAGCCCCAGGTTGATGATCCCCGCCCGCTCGCTCACCGTCCCTGCCATGGCCGCGAGCGCGATGGGGGTGGCCAGGCGTAAGGTGGCGGTGAGGGTGTTGATGGAGAAGAGCACCTCGAAGAGCTCGTTCACGGCTGCCCCTCCCTCGTCCCGGCAGCTTCCGCCCCGGCGGCCGCTTGGTGCCGGGCCGTCCTGCCTGCGGCCCACCGGCCAGCCCGGTGGCGCAGCAGGGTGAAGAGGGCGGGCGCGGAGACAAAGAGGATCACCAGCCCCTGGACCACCGTCATCAGGTCTGCCGGAATGCGGGCGAAGAGTTGCATGGAAAGGCCCCCCGCCTGCAAAGCACCAAAGAGGAGAGCCGCCGGCACCACACCCCAAGGCCGGTTCCGGGCTAGGATCGCCACCGCGATGCCGGTGAAGGCGTACCCCGACGAGAAGTGGGTGATGAAGCGGTGGAGCACCCCGAGGACCAGGGTGCTCCCAGCCAGGCCGGCGATGGCCCCACTGAGGGCCATGGCCAGGACCATCCGTCGCCCCACGGGAATGCCGGCGTAGGCGGCCGCTTCCGGGTTCTGGCCCACCGCCTCCAGCTCGTAGCCCAGGACGGTCCGGGTGAGGAGCCACTGGGTGAGGGCAACCAGAACCAGCCCGATCACCAGGGCCCAGGTGAGCCGAGTGGTGGGGATCAACTCGGGCAGCCAGAAGGCCTGGGGCACCGCGGGGGTCTGGTCCACGGGCCCCGGCGCCTTGAAGAAGGTCTTCACCAGATAGGTGGTGAGGAGGATCCCGATGTAGTTGAGCATGATGGTGGTGATCACTTCGTGGGCCCCGGTCCGGGCTTTCAGGTAGCCGGGCAGGAAGCCCCAGGCCGCCCCCGCCAGCGCCCCGGCGAGCAAAGCGACCAGGCTCCCCAGCAGGCCCATACCCGTCGGGAGGGCCAGCGCCACCAGGGCGGTGGCCAGGGCGGCCAGGTACATCTGGCCTTCACCACCGATGTTGAAGAGCCCCGCCCGGAACCCCACCGCCACCGCCAGGCCCGTGAAAAGGAGCGGAATGGTGTTGAGCAAGGTGTCCGCCAGGCTGTAGAGACTGCCGAAGGCACCGGAGAAGAGGTTGGCATAGGCGTCGCCCACGTCGTACCCGGCCGCGGCCATGAGGATCCCGCCCACCGCCAAGGCCAAGACGACGGCCGCCACCGAACCGCCCAATTCCCGGAAGGTGGCCCCCTTCTCATGGGGCTGGCTAGACACGCCCGGCCCCTCCCGCCATGAGCAGCCCCAGTTCCGCCTCGGTGAACCCTTCGGTCCGGCCTTCGGCCACGATGGCCCCCTCAAAGAGGACCACCAGCCGGTCGCTCAAGGCCAGGAGCTCGTCGAGCTCGGCCGAGATGAGCAGGATCGCCTTCCCCGCGGCCCGCATCCGCAGGAGCGCCTGGTGGATGAGCTCGATGGCCCCGATGTCCACCCCCCGGGTGGGTTGGGCGGCTACCACCACCTGCGGCTCGAAGGCGAGCTCCCGGCCCACCACCAGCTTCTGCTGATTGCCCCCTGAGAGAGCCGCTGCGGGCGCCTCGAGGGAGGGCACCCGGACCTGGAGACGCTCGACGATCGCCTCCGCATGGCGTCGGATTGGCTGGAAGCGAAGGAGCCCCCGGCGGGCGAAGGGCGCCTCGCGCTGGCGCCCCAAGACGGCGTTCCGGCTCACCGGCCAAGGCGGCACAAGACCACGGCGCAATCGGTCTGAGGGGATGTGGGCCCCTCCCAGGCGGCGAAAGCGCCTGGGCCCAGGCTCCGAAGCGGGCCCCGGCCAGAGGGCCCGCCCGTCGATCCACACCTGACCGGCGGTGGGTTGGCGCAAGCCGGTCACCACGTCCTCCAGCTCCAACTGGCCGTTCCCCTCGACCCCGGCCACCCCCAGGATCTCACCCGCCCGAACCTGGAGGCTCACGTCTCTAAGCCGGAGGCGCCCATCCCGTCCCGCCAGCCGCAGGCCCCTGGCCTCCAGCCGAACCGGCCCCGGCTGACCCTCCGACCGCCCCACCCGGAGGATCACTTTCCGTCCCACCATCATCTGGGCCAGCTCCTCGGGCGTCGTCTCCGCCGTCCGGACGGTCCCCACCTTCCGCCCGTTGCGCAGAACAGTCACCCGGTCGGTGACGGCCATGATCTCCCGGAGCTTGTGGGTGATGAAGATGAGGGTCTTCCCCTGGGCCTTCAACGCCCGCATCACCCGGAAGAGCTCGTCCACCTCCTGGGGCGTGAGGACCGCGGTGGGCTCGTCCAGGATCAAGACCCGGACCTCCCGGAGCAGGGCTTTCAGAATCTCCACCCGCTGCTGCTCACCCACCGAGAGCTCCTCAACCCGGGCATCGGGATCGACGGCCAGCCCGTACTGGCGGGCCACCTGTTCGACCTGCTGGCGCGCGGTCTTGAGATCGATGAGGCCCCGGCGGATGGGCTCCATGCCGGCGATGAGGTTCTCCGTCACCGTGAGCCGGTCCACCAGCATGAAGTGCTGGTGGACCATGCCGATCCCAAGCCTGATGGCGTGGGCGGGACCGGTGATCTCCGCCGGCCGACCGCCCACCCAGATCTCGCCCTCGTCTTTCGGGCAGAGACCGAAGAGGATCCGGACCAGAGTGCTCTTCCCCGCGCCGTTCTCCCCCAGCAGGCCGTGGATCTCGCCGGGGAGGACGTCGAGGTCAATCCGGTCGTTGGCCAAGACCGGCCCGAACCGCTTGACGATCCCCCGCAGCTGGATGGCGTAGGGGCCATGGGCCTCCGGCGGGCTCACCGCCACCCTTCCCCAGCCTCCCCTTACCGGTGGGCGGCGAGCCAGGCGTCCACCCCGTCGATGGTCTCCGGCGGCGCCAGCTCGCCCGAGATGATCCGGGCGGCCAGCTCATTCACCTGGGCCTGGATGTCAGCGGGGACGAGGCTTTCGCTGTAGCCCAGGCCGCCTTCGGCCACGCCCAGCACGTGGATGCCGCCCCGGAAGCTCCCGTCCAGCACCTGGCTGATGGCCAGGAAGACGGTGTTGTTCACGTACTTCATGCCGTTGGTGAGGATATGGCCCGGGGCCACGTGGCCCTGGTCGGAGTCGGCGCCGATGGCGTAGATGTTCCGCTCCTGGGCCGCCTGGATCACCCCGAGCCCAGACCGCCCCGCCGCCGCCCAGATGATGTCAACGCCCTGGTCGATCTGGGCGAAGGCCAGCTCCTTCCCCCGGGCGGGGTCGGCCCAGTCACCCACGTACGAGTAACGGACCTCCACCGACGGGTTGACGAACTTGGCCCCCGCGATGTAGCCAGCGATGTTGGCGTTGATCAAGGGGATGTCCATCCCCCCGACCACGCCGATGACGTTCGCCCCGTTGATCTTGGGATCTTCAGTTCGCTGGGTCATGAGGCCGGCAATGGCCCCCAGAAGAAAGCCCCGTTCCGCTTCCTTGTAGACGTAGGCGGCCACGTTGGGCTTCTCCAGGACCGTATCCACCAGGGCAAACTTTTGGTTGGGGAAGCGGTCCGCTACGACGCTGAGCGCGTCGGCTTGGTCGAAGCCGATGGAGATGATGAGATCGTACCGACGGGTCTGCGCGAAGCGGGTGAGGAGGGTTTCGTACTCCGCAATGGCCGTGGGCTCCACGTAATCGAAGGCGATGCCCAGCTCGTCTTGAGCCCACTTGACCCCTTCGTACGCCGAGTCGTTGAAGGACTGATCCCCCAGCCCGCCCGTGGCGAAGACGATCGCGACCCGGGCCGCCGGCTGGGCCGCGGCGAGCGGGGCCCAAAGCCCACCGGCCAGCACGAGAACCAAAGCCAATCCCCACCAGGCTGCACGCCCGGCGCCCTGCTTCCCGGAAGGCACGGTCCATCCCCTCCTCAGTGGCCACCCGTCTGTGTGCTCCCCTCCCCCCGAGCGGGGGAGAAGGTCTTGGGCACGGAGGCACTAACTGCTGAAGAGGAGTTCGAGAAGCACCGGCGGACTCCTTGGACAATACGAAAATCTTCATGCAGGCGCCGCTTGCGCCTCAATTTGCGGCAAGGGTGTGAGGGGAATGGAGTACGCCATCATCGGCGGAACAGGCGTCTACGATCCCAAGCTGCTGGAGAACGTGGGAACTCGGGAGGTGGAGACGCCCTACGGGACCATCACGGTCCAGGTGGGCACCTACCGGGGCGTCGAGATCGCCTTCCTTCCCCGCCATGGCAAGGGCCACTCCATCCCACCCCACCGAATCAACTACCGGGCCAACATCTGGGGCCTGAAGGCCCTGGGCGTGCGGCGCATCCTGGCCACGGCGGCCGTGGGCTCCCTCCGCCGGGAGCTGGAGCCCGGCCACTTCGTCATCGTGGACCAGGTCCTCGACTTCACCAAGTCGCGAGCGTGCACGTTCTTCGAAGGCGGCGATGAAGGCGTGGTCCACACCGACATGACTGAGCCCTACTGCCCCCAGCTCCGGGCCACACTGATCGAGGTGGGCCGGAAGTTGGGGTTCGCGATCCACCCCCGGGGCACGTACGTCTGCACCGAAGGACCCCGCTTCGAGACGCCGGCCGAGATCCGGGCCTTCGCCCTGCTGGGCGGCGACGTGGTGGGCATGACCGCGGTGCCTGAGGTGGTCCTGGCTCGGGAGCTGGGCCTCTGCTACGCCACCATGGCCATGGTGACGAACTTGGGAGCCGGCCTGAGCAAGACGCCGCTCACGCAAGAGGAAGTGGTGGAGATCATGGCCGCCAACACTCAGCGGGTGCGGGAGTTGGCCATGGAGACTGTCGCGCGCCTGCGCTACGCAAGCAGCTGCCAGTGCGCCCACGTGCACGCCCCGTAAACACTTCCCGATTGAACCGGAGCGACGATGACGATATCCGCCATCAGGCGGGCGACAGTGAGAGCGGTCATCGGCGGGAGGTGAACATGTCGGTCCGTGGCTACACGTTCGTCGAGATCAAGGCGATGCTGGAGCGAGTAGGGCTCCGCGTCCTGAAGGCTTACGGCGATGACGACAGGCGCCCGTTCAGCCTCGAAACCCCTCGCTTGATCATCCTGGCCGCTGAGCCCGAGTAAGCCGTTGTCATTGGACTTGCTCCACCCGCCTCCGTTCCGTTGACCCCCTCCCTGCTGGCTTCTCGCCCCCGCCGTGCCGTGGCAGGATTTCCCAACCTTCTGCCCAACGAACGTGTAAAGCATCCCCAGGGAACAGACTGGCTCAGAGAAGATCCCAAAGGAGGAGGCCCCCGGTGAACCGAGACCTGGTCGAGCAAGGGAAGCTGAAGATCGACTGGGCGCGGCAACACATGCCCGTCCTCAACGCGGTGCGGGCCCGATTCGAGAACGAGAAACCCCTGGCTGGGCTCCAGGTGGGCATCTGCCTCCACCTGGAAGCGAAGACGGCGTACCTGGCCCAGGTGCTGGCCGCCGCCGGGGCCCAGGTGGCCATCGCCGGCTCCAACCCCCTTTCCACCCAGGACGATGTGGCCGCTGCCCTGGCCGCGTCGGGGGTGGCCGTCTTCGCCAAGCGAGGCTGCACCCCCGAGGAGTACCGCCACTTCATCATGCAGGTGCTCCAGACGGAGCCCCACCTAGTCATCGATGACGGGGGCGACCTGGTCCACCTCCTCCACACCGACGCCAAGCACCTGGCCCGCCGGGTGCGGGGCGGCTGTGAGGAGACCACCACGGGGGTGCTTCGCCTGAAGGCCATGGCCCGGGACGGGGTGCTCGCCTTCCCCATGCTGGGCGTCAACGACGCGTACTGCAAGTACCTCTTTGACAACCGCTACGGGACGGGCCAGTCCACCTGGGACGCCATCATGCGCACCACCAACCGGGTGATCGCCGGGGCCACGGTGGTGGTCGTGGGGTACGGATGGTGCGGCAAGGGGATCGCCCTGCGGGCCAAGGGGCTGGGAGCCCGGGTGATCGTCACGGAAGTGGACCCCATCAAGGCCATCGAAGCCCAGATGGACGGCTTCGAGGTGATGAGCCTGCGGGAGGCGGCGCCTCTGGGCCAGTTCTTCGTCACCGCCACGGGCTGCAAGGGAGCCATCGCCCGCCCCCACCTGGAGGTGATGCGGGACGGGGCCATCCTGGCCAACGCGGGCCACTTCGATGTGGAGATCTCCAAGCCGGACCTGGCCGCCCTGAGCACGGGGAAGCGCCTGGTCCGCCCCGGCATCGAAGAGTACCAGCTGGTCGACGGCCGGCGCCTCTACCTGCTGGCCGAGGGGCGGCTGGTCAACCTGGTCTGCGGCGACGGGCACCCGGTGGAGATCATGGACCTCTCCTTCGCCCTCCAGGCGTTGGCCATGGAGTACGTCAACACCCATTACGAGAGCCTGGGGCCCGGCTTCCACCCCGTTCCCCGGGAAATCGACGAGCAGGTGGCCCGGCTCAAGCTGGAGGCGGGCGGGATCCACCTGGACAGCCTCACCCCCGAGCAAGAAGCCTACCTAAGGAGCTGGCAGTGAGATGAAGGTGATTCGCGGCGGGCGGGTCTGGCTCGGCGCCGCTGAAGGCTTTCGCGAAGGCTTGGAAATCGTTGTCGAGGGGAGCCGCATCACCGACGTGCGGCCGTCCCAGCCCGATCAGCCAACACCCAGCCAGGAGACCGGGGCCCGGGAGGCGGAGGTGATCGATGCCACCGGCCACCTGGTCCTGCCGGGCTTCGTCAACGCCCACACCCACGCGGCCATGACCTTGCTCCGGAGCTACGCGGACGACATGGCCCTCCACCCCTGGCTCACCGAGGCCATCTGGCCGGCGGAGGCCCGGATGACGCCGGAGGACATTTACTGGGGCAGTCTCTTGGCCATCATTGAGATGATCCGGGGCGGCACCACCGCCTTCGCCGACATGTACTTCTTTGAGGATCAGACGGCTCGGGCCGTGGCGGAGAGTGGCATCCGGGCCGCCCTGGCCCCGGGACTGGTGGACGGAGAGGCGTTCGAAGCCCGGCTCCAGACGGTCCGAGAACTGGCCGCCACCTGGCACGGCGAAGCGGGCGGGCGGATCCGCATCATGGTGGGGCCCCACGCCCCCTACACCGCCTCCCAGGGCCTGAGCCGGGCCGCGGAGCTGGCCGGGGAGTTGGGGCTGGCCATCCACATCCACCTCTCGGAGACACGCAAGGAAGTGGAAGAGAGCCTGGCCCAGCACGGCCTCACCCCCATCCAGGTGGCGGAGCGGGCCGGCGTCTTCCAGGTGCCCACCCTGGCCGCCCACTGCGTTCACGTGACCGACGGGGACGTGGAGCTCCTGCGGGAGCACCGGGTGAAAGTGGCCCACAACCCCACCAGCAACATGAAATTGGGCAGCGGCCGGGCGCCGGTCCAGAAGATGCTGCAGGCAGGAGTCCTGGTGGCCATCGGAACCGACGGCACCGCCAGCAACAACGACCTGGACATGCTGGAGGAGACCCGGCTGGCCGCCTTTCTGGCCAAGATGGAGGAAGCGCCGCAAGCCCTTCCTGCTGCCACCTGCTTGGAGATGATGACGGTCTACGGGGCGGAGGCTCTGGGCTTCGCGGACGTGGGCCGGATCGCCCCCGGCTACCAGGCGGACCTCATCCTGGTGGACACCTCGGGGCCCCACTGGACACCCCTCTTTGACCCCGCGGCCAACCTGATCTACAGCGGCAAGGGGGCCGACGTGAAGACGGTGGTGGTGGCGGGCGAGCTCCTCATGGAGCGGGGCGAGCTGAAGACGGTGGATGAGGAGCGGGTCCTACACGAGGTGCGGCAACGGGCGCAGCGGATCGCCCGGGCCTAGGGCCCGGTCGATCCGTCGAGGACCCAATCTTCCCGCCCGCCCTGGCCGTGACGCCAGGGCGGGCACCTTCCACGCCTCTCGGCCTACACCTGGGCTAGGTTCTTCGTTCGCGGAGGAGTTCGGATAGCGCCAAGAGCGCCAATCCGAGACCGATGTGGGTGAAGGGACCTTCTAGCAGTGCCAGAAGGAGAGCACCCAGACCACCGGGGGGAGGACTGACCAGGAGGTCGATGCCTTCCGCCACCCCGCCGATGATCAGGATCCACCCGATCACGACCAGCCAGAAGGCCAGTCTGGAAAGCGGCCTCGACAATCGCATCGCTCCTTTCCGTGGGCACCCTATGTCCCAACCGAACAAACCCACACCCGCCTCAGGTCACGTTTGCGGCCGTTTTCGCGTGGATGCTCGGGCTGAACTACGAATGGGCGGGGCCAGCCCCCCTCTCCGGCGCGACCCTGGCCTCCCACGGCCTCATCCCCGGAGGCGAACCTTGGAGGGCTGGGAAGGATGTGGTATACTCCCAGTCAAGCACGGGCCCGATGCGTCGGGCCAGACGTGTCAGGCGCCGAATTCTCCCCAAGGGGAGAAGCGGGGGAACCACCTTTCTGGGGCGAATCCTCCGGAAGGAGGTAGGGCAGTCCACACCCGAGCCCGTCAGCTAACCCCGTAGGCAGCAGTGGAGAGTCTTGGGTTTCCCATCCAGGCACACGATCCGCGTGCCGTCTCCCGAGGCCCTCCGCACCTCGGGTTGTTTTTTCCCGACCTGACGCTGCCAGCATGATCCCACGGCGCCGTGAGGGGGCGGATGGCTGATCTGTCCGTGCCCCAAGATCACGGAGGGGGATCCTGATGCGCACGCTTCTGACCACTGGTTTGGCCGCGCTCCTCATCGCCGCGGCCTGGCCGGCGTCTGCCCTGGCCGCAGGCCAGGAACCCATTGTCTTTGCCGATGCCAGTTGGGAAAGCATCCAGTTCCACAACCGGGTGGCCGGCTTCATCGTGGAGCACGGCTACGGCCGTCCCGTCGACTACATCTTTGGCGACACCTTGCCCCTCTTGCACGGGCTGGTGCGAGGCGACATCGACGCCTACATGGAGGTCTGGATCGACAACATCCGGGAGGCGGTGGAGCAGGCCCTGGAGAGCGGCCGGGTCCTCAACCTGGGCTCCAACTTCCCCGATGCGCCCCAGGGTTGGTACGTGCCCACCTACATGGTCGAAGGCGACCCGGAGCGGGGCATCGAGCCCATGATGCCCGACGTCCGCTCCGTCACCGACCTGGCCAAGTACTGGGAGCTCTTCCGTGACCCGGAGAACCCTAGCAAGGGTCGGTTCTACAACTGTCCCCCTGGTTGGGTCTGCAGCGACATCAACCGGGCCAAGCTGAAGGCTTACGGCCTGGACGAGGTCTTCACCGCCTTCTCCCCCGGGTCCCAGGCGGCCCTCAACGCCACCATCGCCGCCGCCTACCGGCGGGGCCAGCCCTGGTTCGGCTACTACTGGGAGCCCACGTGGGTTATCGGCCAGTACGACATGACCCTCCTGGAAGAGCCTCCCTACACCGACGAGTGCTGGGCGACGGACTACGGTTGCGCCTACCCCTTCTCCAAGGTGCTCATCCTGGTCAACGCCGACCTGCCTGAGAAGGACCCGGAGGTGTACGCCTTCCTCTCCCGCTACGAGACGGAGCTGGAGCACACCAACCGGGCCCTGGCCTTCCTGAACGAGACCCAGGGCTCCATGGAAGCGACAGCCGTCTGGTTCCTCCGGGAGTACCCCGAGGTCTGGCGGGCCTGGGTGGACGAGGAGACGGCCCGGCGGGTTGAGGCGGCTTTGGAGGCGCATGGCGCATGACGACGCCAGCCATACGGGTGAGCCATCTCTGGAAGCTCTTCGGCCCGGAACGGATCCTCCGCACGTGCGACCGTCCCGAAACCTTCCCTGAGGCCCTGAAGGCGGGCGCGGTGGCGGCCGTGCGAGACCTCTCCTTCACCGTGGCGCCGGGGGAGATCTTCGTGGTGATGGGTCTGTCGGGAAGCGGCAAGTCGACCCTCATCCGCTCCCTCCTCCGCCTCATTGAGCCCACCTGGGGCCGGGTGGAGGTGGGCGGGGTGGACGTGACGGCCTTGGACGGCCCCGGCTTGACCCACTTCCGCCGGACCAAGGTGGCCATGATCTTCCAACACTACGGCCTTCTCCCCCACAAGACGGTGCTGGAGAACGTCGCCTTCGGCCTAAAGCTCCGGGGGGTGCCCCCGGCCGAGCGGCGGGCCAAGGCCCTGGAGGTCCTGGCCCGGGTGGGCTTGAAGGGCTGGGAGGAGAAGCTTCCCAGCGCCCTGAGCGGGGGCATGCAGCAGCGGGTGGGCATCGCCCGGGCCCTGGCTACCGACGCCGACATCCTCCTCATGGATGAACCCTTCAGCGGTCTGGACCCCCTGATCCGAACGGACATGCAGAACGAGCTCCTCCGGCTCCAGGCGGAGATGCGGAAGACCATCCTCTTCGTCACCCACGACCTCCGGGAGGCGGTCCGCCTGGGCGACCGGATGGCGGTGATGCGCTCCGGCTCCTTCGTCCAAGTGGGCACCCCCGACGAAATCCTGGCCCACCCGGCCAACGAGTACGTGGCCCGTTTCGTCCACGCCCAGGACCTGCCCGGCCGGAAGAAGCAGACCCAGCGGGAGAAGGTGGTCTCCTGATGCCTGAGTTCCATGTGGCCGGCTGGATCGATGCCTTCGTTGATTGGCTGCTCCTGAGCTACGGGGCGCTCTTCGACGGGATCTCGGCCGGGATCCTCGCCCTGCTCCTGCGCATCCAGGCGGGGCTCGAGTGGCTCCCCTGGTGGGCAGCGGTGGCCATCACCATACTCGCTGCCTACTCGCTCACCCGGCGGCCCGGCCTCTCCCTTATCCTGGGGTCCCTGCTGGTGATGGTGGTCGCCTTTGGCCTCTGGCCCCTGGCGGTGGAGACCCTGGCGGTGGTCATCGCCTCGGTGGTCTTGGCCCTCCTGCTCGGCATCCCCGTGGGGGTGCTCATGGCCGAATCCCGCTGGGCCAATGCAGCCCTCCAGCCTGTCCTGGATGCCATGCAGACCATGCCCAGCTTCGTCTACCTGATCCCGGCCATGATGCTCTTCGGCCTGGGGAAGGTGCCGGCGGTGCTGGCCACCCTGATCTACTCCACGCCGCCCGTCATCAGGCTGACCAACTTGGGCATCCGCCAGGTCTCGCCGGAGGTGCAGGAGGCAGCCCTCGCCTACGGCGCCACCCGGTGGCAGCTTCTGAAGGAGGTGCGCCTCCCCCTGGCCATGCCATCGATCCTGGCGGGCGTCAACCAGACGACCATGATGGCCCTCTCCATGGTGGTCATCGCCTCCATGATCGGGGCCCGGGGCGTGGGCGAGGAGGTGCTTCTCGCCATCAACCGGATCGACGTGGGCCGGGGTTTCGAGGCGGGTCTGGCCATCGTCGCCCTGGCCATCGTCATGGACCGGCTCACCCAAGCCTTCGCCCGGCGGTGGGAAACGCCCGGCGTGCCCTGAGGCCTTGCTACCGACTGGGCCTGGCCTCCGGTCCGAGCCAGCCTTCACGCCAGCTGACGCCCCGGAGCACCCAGCTCCGGGGCGCCAAACGGGCTCCCACTCCTCCTGTCACCCGGTATCGAATCGATCCTCCTGAGGCATACCACCCCGGGAGGCTCTGGAATGCCCTTCAGGCCCACATGGAAGCTCAGCCGCGCCTCGCTTCTGGCCCACGCCCTGGTCCTGGCCTTGACCCTGGCCCTCTCTGGCGCGGCCTCGGCCCACCGGCCCCTCTTTCCGGGGCCCCGGGCCGCCGATCCCGACTCAACCATCACCATCGCCAACCCGGCTGTCTCCCACGTGATCTACATCGAGCTGACCCCCGAAACACCCCACGCCTGGGTCCGCCTGGAGAACGACCGGCCCCGGCAGGTCGCCGTCCGGCTGGCGGTGCCGGAGGAACCACGGCGGAAACTTGCGGCGCCGGTGCTGGTCCTCTTCGGCCCCGGGCTTCCGGACCCGCCCGAGGAGCTGGCCGTGGCGCCGCCTCAGGGAACGGCCGGCGGGGCCCTCACCGTCATCCCCACCGGGCCTCCTGAGCCCTTCCATGAACCCGTCACGGGCACCCGGTCCCGCATCGTCGCCAAGACCCAGCTCCGCCTCCCAGCGGCGGGCACCTACCTCGCCGCGCTCTACGACGCCCAGGGGGAAGAGGGCAAGGCCTGGATCAGCCTGGGCCAGCGGGAAGGGTTCCGCTGGCGGGACATCGCCCGCCTGCCCGGCTGGATCCGGGATGTACGCCGCTTCCACGAAGTCCCGGGCTTGCCCACCTGGGCGTGGATCGGCGTGGCCGGGGTGGTCGCCCTTGGCTCGGTGGTGGGGCGGGCGCTCTCGAGGAGGTAGGCCGGCGCCCCCGGCGAGTCGAGGAAGCTTCGCGGGGGTGCGGCAGGCGCCGCACCCCCGCTGAGTGACCGATCCGGGAAACTGGAAGCCGATGCGCGCATCCCGTCAGGCCGGCGTCACCGCGGGCCCAGGCCGTCCTCCGGCCTTCACCTGGCACTTCTCGAGGAGGTCGGGGATGGCGTCCACCAGCTTGTCCAGGGCGCCTCCGGCACCCGTCTGGACAAAGCGGACGTCGTCCCCCTGGATGACCAAGACCCCGGCCACCTTCATGCGGGCGCCGCCACCGCCGCCCGTGCCGGTGCCGCCCTCGGTGTCGCCGCCGCCTCCACCCCCGAACCCGAAGCTGACGTTGATGATGGGGATGAGGGTGAGGGAGCCGATTTGCATGGGCTCGCCGATCACGGTCTTGGTGCTCATGCTCTGCATGACCTTGTCAATGATCGCCTCAACGTTCATCGACCAACCTCCTATCCTCGCCTGCCTTGCCCGCCTGAGGCCTCTTGAGCCTGCCACCGCTTCCGATACCCTGCCCTCGCCTCACGCCGTCCCGGCCAGCCGGGCTTTGAGCCGGGGCCACCAGACCCGCCGGATCTCCCGGCGGAGAAGGACGGCCACCAGCACCGCCGCCGGCCGGATGGGCACCACCCGCATCCGCACTCGGGCCCACCCCTCCAGCTTGGCCTCCCCGAAGTCCGGCGTCAGGCGCAGATCCCGGGGCCACGGCAGCATGGCCCGCAGACCTTCGCACACACCGGTCAGGTACGGATCCTCCAGCCCGTAGGTGAGCTTCCCTTGGGCCTCAAGCCCCAGGGAGCGCCAGAGTCGTGCCATCACCGGCCGGAGCTCCGGCAGCAGCGCCAGGAACTCCGGGAGCGTCAGGCCCCGGCGCCGTCGCCGCGAGGGTTTGGGCCGCGGGGGCCGGGGCCGGCCCCCCCGCCGCGCGCCGCCCGCCGACAAGGCCTTGGTGAAGCCGGCCAGCCGGAGGGAGGTCTGGGCGGGACGCCCCGGCTCCTTCACGCTGACGAAGGCGACCAGCCCGAAGGCCCAGTCGGCCTCCACACGCCAGCTCGTGGCCTCCCAATGGGCACCTCCCGACTCGTTGAGGGCCAGATTCTGCACGCGGCCAGCGGCCCGCCAGGGGATGCAGAGCAGCACCAAGAGGAGGGCGAGAAGCCCGGCCAGCACCCAGACCACCCCGGTGAGGAGGGCTCCCGCTACCCCACCGGCCTCACCTCCTCCCCCGTACCCGCCGGGCGATGGCCAGGGGGGAGGCCAAAACTCGCCTGCCCGCCCGGGAGAGAAGGTCTCCTACCAGGTCCAGGGGCGCGGCATACCGGGCCCACCCGATGCTGTACCCCGCCCAGGCCGGGATCAGGGAGCGGGCTGGGCGACGAGCTTGGCGCGCCCCCCGCTGCTCCTCCTCCCAGGCCCGGAGCAGGGCCTCGTGGAGCTGATCCAGCTCTGGGGGCAGCTCTGGCTCGGGCAGGTGCTCCAGATCCCACATGAGCGCCTTGTAGCGGGCCACCCGGCCGCGGCACCCCAAGCAGCGGGCCAGGTGGGCGCGGAGGAGCTCCTCCTCGGCGGCGTCGAGCACGCCTTCCACGTACATCTGCAGGAGTCCATCATCCACGCAGCTCATCCCGCTTCCCCCTCCACCCCCGCCGGCGGCACTGCGAGCCCCTCGCGGGGCATGGGCGCTGGCGCCTCCAGCGCCGCCCTCAGAGCCCGGCGGCCCCGGAACAGGTAGGTCTTCACCGTGCCCAGGGGGAGCTGCATCGCCTGGGCGATCTCGTTGTAGGTGAGGCCTTCCTGGTGCCGGAGGACGATGGCCATGCGGTGCTCTGGGGGAAGGGCCTCCAAGGCCCGCTCCAGCCGGGCCCGGTCCCAGGCCATCAGGGCCTGCTGCTCCGGATCACCCTCGGCGGCCACGTCTTGCAGGCGCTCCCACTCCCCATCCAGGGAGACCGTCGGGGGACGACGCTCCGCCGCCCGGAGGCGGTTGAGGCAGGTGTTGGTCGTCACCTGGCGGAGCCACGGCCAGATGGCCCGACCCCGCTGGAAGTGGCGGACCGCCTGCAGCACCCGCAGGAAGACCTCTTGGGTGGCGTCCAGTGCGTCCTCTCGGTGGCGCAGGAAGGTGTAGGCCCGCCGGTAGACCCGTGCCTGGTACCGGTCGAGGAGGAGGGCGAAGCCCTCCTGCCGCCCCTGCTGGCACAGGCGGATGATGTCGTCGTCCGTGTACACGACCTGCTCCTCCGATCACGGCCCTTTGCCGGAGACCTCGAACCCCCGGGTCCGGATCGCACGACTTTGGCAATCGGCCCGCAGGGGGCGAGCCTCCGCCCCACGAGCCCGGAACCGGCCACCAGGATCCAAGGGCCTCTCACTTGGTCCTACACCGGGAGAAGGGAGAAAGTTTCAGGAGAGATGAGCTGGCAGGGACTCCGGCGTCGGGAGCCGGAGCTCGGATCTGCGAGCCCTTCACGCTCACTGGTCCTTCACGCCCTTCGGCG
>NZ_VSCV01000115.1:0-1061 GCF_047459355.1 Limnochorda sp.
CGACATCGCTCAAGGACCGGATGCGATCAATGTCCGCCTTGTCAAGATTGGTCCGTCGAATGGTGAGCGTATTTCCCTTTTAGAACACATTCCTGACGCGTCTCGCAGTCTCGCTCACTCATCCGGGGCCAAATAGTAAACGGGACGAAGGGGCAGCAGTCGGCGCTGGGCCTCAGGGATCTTATCGTAGTACTCAACCCACAGGTCAAATAGCCGTTTGAGATCTAATAACATGATCCGCCGCCGTTCTTGACGCCGAGCTTCATCCTGCGCGTCACGAGTGAAGCCACCCGTTGAGACGAAAATACCAACGTCGGAATCACCGAGGACCGCCATAAACCCACGGACTCCGTCCACTGTAATCTTGTCGAGTTTCCGTTTGACTTGAACCTTAATGCGGGGCCCCCTCACTCCCAACGGGTCTACGTGGGCAATGATATCGATCCCCCCATCCGGACCGGGCGGTGCAATCCAATCGACGTGATATCCCATCCCTCGAAAGAGACCGGCGACCAACTGCTGGAAGTCATAAGGGCTCATATCTTGCAGGTGCGTCTCTATCTCAAGCCAAGCGGCTTCTTCCGCTTCCTCCACGGTGGTGGACCTTACATCGGTGTCGTCTTCCGTGTCCTCCGGCTCGGCAGCTGACTGGTCCTCCTTCCACTTTCGGTACAACATCCTGACCTCACGATCGAAGTCCTCCGGATCAGTCAACCTGTGGTAGGCGGCACGTCCTTCGTCTGTTAGGTACCAGGATCCCTTGTCCTTCACCAGCCAGCCGGCCTTGACAGCAGGGATTGTACAGAAGCGGACAATCCTTTCGTAGCGCCGTGTAGTCGGGCGGTCCGGATACGTGGACTGTTCGAACGCGGTCGGTGGAACAACCGCCTCTAGCCGTTGGAGCACCTCCTTTGCGGGCAAGCCCTCCGGATAGGACAATAAAATTTTGAACACTCCCCTTAGGAGCTCGCCACGCCGGCGCCGGGTGATTTCAGCCACTTCCACGTCCTCCTTGAATAAGACACCTTGTCCCTTCTGCACTGGCTCTTGGAACACGATTA
>NZ_VSCV01000056.1:0-4971 GCF_047459355.1 Limnochorda sp.
GTGATGGGGGCTGCACCGGATGTTGCACTGGTAGGGGTAGGTGCCAGGGCGGGTGGGGGTGAACTCCACTTCCAAGGTGGTGCCGGGTAAGATGGGCCCGGTGTCGATACCGAAATCGAGCAACTGGAAGCTGTGGGTCACGTCCATGCTGGTCAGCCTGAGCCGGATGGTCTCCCCCGCCTTCACCTCGATCCGGGACGGCTGGAAACCGCCGCTTTCGAAGATCCAGATGGCGATGGGGATCTCGTTGGGATCGGCCTGGGCGGGCCGGATCACTTTCTCGTAGGCGAAGATGGCCACCGGCGTGCCGACCACCACCAGGAAGACCAGAAGCGCCGCCACCAGCTCGCTCCGCCGCACGCCAACTCCCTCCTATCCCAGGTAGAACCGGAGGAACGCCCCCGTCAGGGCGGTCAGGTAGACGGCCAGGACCAGGCCGGCCCTCATGGCCGCTGGCTTCTCCTCAAAGACCTGGCCCAGGATCCGGAGCCCCGCCCGCAGGGACCAGGCCAGGCCCACCAGCAAGATGGGGATCTGCAGGTAAGGGATCCAGCCGGCGACGATAGGCTGCCAGGGGACATCCCGGGTGCCGAACAGGTCCCAACCCCACCCGAAGGGGTCAGAGAGGACCGCCGCCGCGTAGGAGATGTTGGGCAGGACGAAAGAGATGCTGAACGCGACCCAGGCCAGGAGCCCCAGGGGCACCAGGGTGTAGGCCGTGTCGATGAAGACCCGCCGGAGGCTCACCCCGCCCCGTCCCTGTCCCGTGGCCGCCAGGCGCATGAGCCAGCTAACCCCCAGGTGGATCAAGGGACCGGCGACCAGGGTCGTCCCCAGGAAGATGGCAGCATACCCCAGGAACTCAGGGATGCTGGAGAGGTTGGCCCAATCCTTGAGCCAACCGTAGGGGCCGAGCATGATCAGGGAGTAGGCCAACGCGCTCCCCAGCATAACGAACCCCTTGAAGGCCTCATCCAGCTTCCGCCCCCGTGGGACGTAGAGGTCTTGCCCGAAGGGCCGCACGTTGACGGTGATGTTGTCGTAGGGGCAGGCCTTGATGCACTCGGTGCACATAATGCAGTAGTTGTTCCGCTCCATGGGGGCGCCGGGGAACTCGGACATGGGGCAGGGGTACCCGCCTTCGCCGCCCACGGCCAGGCTGGCCGGGGTGCTTCCCCGGTAGCACGACTTGAACTGGCACTGAAGGCAGGTCTCCGCATCCCGACGGCGGAGCTCGACGGGCGCTGCCATGGAGTAGAGTCCGAGAAAGCCACCCACCGGGCAGAGGTAGCGGCAGAAGGCCCGCCGCTCGAAGACCAGGTGGGTGATGATCGCCACCACCACCAGGCCGAGGAGGACCCAACCCGTCACCGCGGGCCGGGTGGTGACCACCGCGCTGAAGAGGGCGATGGCCAGGAAGCCCAAGGTCGCCGGCCAGAGGTTCCGCAGGCTCCGGGGCCAGCGCCGGCCCAGCCCCAGCTTCTGGGTCCCCCAGCGGATGAAGCTGAGGCGGGAGAGCCACTCGCCCGGGGCCGGGATGGGGCAGGCCAGGCACCAGACCCGGGCCCCGAAGGGCACCAGCAGGCAGATCAAGAGGGCCCACCAGACGATCCAGACGAAGACGATGGCCAGGTTCTTCGCCCCCAGGGGGGTGCCGAAAAGACCGGCCAAGATCACCAGCACAAAGCCAAGCAGGGTCGGCAGGACCAGGGCGAACTGCAGCCACCGCCGGTGCAGGAGCCAGTGCAGCCAACGGTGGTTCTTGAGCAGATCCCGGGTCCCTCTGCTTGCCAGGACAGCCACCGGCCCCTACGCCTCCTTCCTGAACCACGCCAGGCCCAAGACCCCCACCCCGACCACGGCGCTGAGCAGGGTGGAGAGGGCCAAGGGGCGGTTGGGTTCGACGATGATCTCACCGACCATGAACGGGTGCAGGGGACCGCAGATGACCGAGCAGCGGTACCGCAGCTTGCCTGGGCGGTCGGCCACGAACTGGACGACCCGCTCCTCCATGGGAGGGACGGTCACCTCCAGTCCGTAGGCGTCCAGGTAGAGACCATGGGTGATGTCCTCGGAGCGCACCCGCAGGGTGACCCGGTCCCCGAGGTTGACGTGGATCCGCGGCGGGTCGTACTCGTACTGGCGGGCGGTGATGATGAACTCCCGCTCCGCCGGCTCCGCCGGCGCGCCCCGGACCGGCGCGAAGGCTGCCACGAGCACCAGCCCAAGGCCCACAGCGGTCAGGAGCCCTCCCGTCAGACGGCGCCGTCGCGCTCTGAGCGTGCGCTCCCGCACAGGGCATCCCTCCCAGCTTCGATGGTAAGCCGTGGGCGGAGCCCTGTCTGTCGGGCGGATTCCTATGTTCTTCGCGGCCGGGGTCGGGTCGCGGGATCCGATCTCGAGGCGAAATGCAACACTTTGTTGCAGATGCAACACAGGGTGTTCAAGCGGAGCTTCCAGGCCTTTCAATCCTCAGACGCTTCATCCGGCGCCAGAGGGTGGTCCGGTTGATGCCCAGCTGTTCCGCCGTGCGGCTCATATGCCAGCCGTTGGCTTCCAGGGCGGCCAGGAGCTGGGCCCGCTCCCCTTCGGGCGGCGAGGTCTCCTGGGCCGGCGGGGGCTGGCTGGACGCCTGGGGCCCGACCTCTGCCCTCGCCCCTGGCCAGGCAGCCTGTACCTCGGGTGGCAGGTCCTCCCAGTCCAGGGCGTTGGCGGTGCCCTGACCCCTGCGCTCGCCAAGGCGCTCGGCCCAGGTGGCTTGCCGGAAGGCGACGGCGAACCGCAGGATCTCCTCCAGCTCCTGGACGTTCCCGGGGAAGGGGTAGCTCATCAAGGCTCGCAAGGCCCGGGCCGTGAGGCCCGTCACCTGGGCCCCCGTGGTGAGTCGGAGCTGCTTGAGGCAGTGGTCGGCCAGGAGGGGGATGTCCTCCCGCCGCTCCTTCAAGGGCGGCAGTTCCAGGAGATGCCAGCCGGCCGGCGGCGACCAGCTAGGGCCCGAGGCCTCGTGTCCCTCTCCGGCGGCATCGGCCCCCGCCAGGAGCCGGGGCGGCAGGTGCGGGTGGGGCGAAGGATCGGGAGGGTTGGGGGCTCCCCCGTGGCAGGCCTGGAGAATCGCCTCCTGGAGTGGCTGGGGGAGTTCCGAGAAGTTGGCGACGAAGAGGCTCCCCGCCCGGGCCAGGAGGAGGGCCCGCTCCACCTCGGGACGGGCCAAGGTTTCCGGGCCCGAGGGGCGCAGGGGGATGAAGGGACCTCCGGCCCGGAGGCTCCGGCTGTGGATGGCCCGGGCGAGCCGCTCCTTCTCCGTCCCGGGCGGGCCCCAGATGAGGACGGGCGCCTCGCTGTCCTGCAGAGCGTCCACAGCCTGGCGGACCCGCTCCATGGCCGGGCTCGCTCCGATGAGGGCCGCCTCCGCTGCGGGGTCGGCGGGCGTCAGGGGCACGGTCCCGGTCACGTCCTTCAGGATCCGGATGGCCGCCAGGATCTCGCCCCGATCGTCCCGGAAGGGGACGGTCCGCACCCGGACCACCCGGAGGCGGCCGTCCTTCCCCTGCACCACCGTTTCGAAGTCGGGAGGCGTCTCACCGGTGGTGAACATGGCCTGAATATCGCACGAGTGCTGGCAGAACCGACCGGCGCACACCTCGAAGCAGCGGCCGCCTAGGGCTTCCCGCCGGCTGTACCCGGTGAGCTGCTCCGCCGCCCGGTTGAAGCCGACCACACAGTACTCCCGGTCCACGGTCATGATGGCCTCGTCGATGGCGTCGAGGGTCGCCTCCAGCTCCCGCAGGCGGCGAGGATCACGCCAAAGCCCCATGGCTCCTCAGACCTCCCCCGGTCCGCGCCTACCGGCGAGGCTTCTTCCGCCACCCGGGGCCCCGCCGGCCGCACCGCTTGCCGATGGGAAGGGTGCTGAGGGCCTGCTCCGAGAGCAGCCCCTTGCTCAAGGCGTAGCGGACCAGGGCCACCCGGCGGCTGGACCCCAGCTTCTCCGCGATGCGGGCGCGGTAGGTGTCCACCGTTTTCTGGCTCAGGCAGAGGATGTGGGCGATTTCCCGGTGGGTGTAGCCCAGCGCGATCAGCTGGAGAACCGCCTTTTCCCGGTCGGAGAGGTCATCGGGCGGCCCCGCGGGGTGCTTGGAGACCCCCAGAAAGCTGTCGACGAGGCGGGGGGCCAGGTACGGGTCGATGTAGACGCCGCCCGCGGCCACGGTCCGGATGGCCTGGCAGAGCTCCGTCGCGCTGGACCGCTTGAGGACGTACCCCGACGCCCCCGAGAGGAGAACGTGGCGCAGCCAGCTCTCCTCCTCACACATGGTGAGGGCCACCACCCGAGTCTCGGGCACGGTCCGGCAGATCCGTTCCGTTGCCTCGGCGCCGTCCATTCCCGGCAGGAGGACGTCCATCACCACCACATCCGGCTTGAGGGCCTGGGCCTTGGTGATGGCCTGCTCGCCGCTTGCCGCTTCGCCCACCACACGCATATCGTACTGACGTTCGATCACCAAGCGCAAAGCAGTCCGGACCACCGTGTGATCTTCCACCAGGAGGACCCCGATGCAGGACGAGTCCGTCTTGGCGGCACCGCCCGACACGCCAGATGAGTCGGCACCGGTTGTGGGACCGGCTGGCCATGTCGGGGGACTGGTCGTCGTTGCCATAATCCTCCGACCCTCCAGCTCGGATTCCGGCACCACCGTCAATCGTGGTCTTGGGCGCTATTCAGGCAATGCCTTCGATACAGGCAGGCGGGGCCCCTCCCCGCACCTTCCCGCCACCCGTCCAGGGCGGGCCGCGCCGGGGTCGGCCCCGTTGGGGGGCAACCTGGGGACAGAGCCGGGTCTCGGCCGTCGGCCCACCCCACTGGGCAGCGTCCGATCCCGGCCCCGCGCCGGCACCCCGCCTGGGAAGGGATGCCAGGCACCTTGACGGTCCTGGGATGGGTTTCTAGACTCCAAAGGGAGACGGATACCA
>NZ_VSCV01000116.1:0-1042 GCF_047459355.1 Limnochorda sp.
AGTCCGATGAGCAGCTCTTGGACGATCTCCGGGAGGAAGACCGGAAGCGGTACATCCACCACTACAACTTCCCCGGCTTCTCGGTGGGTGAGGTTCGGCCCATGCGATCCGCGGGCCGGCGGGAGATCGGCCACGGGGCCTTGGCGGAGCGGGCCCTCCTCCCGGTCATTCCGCCCGAGGAGGACTTCCCGTACACCATCCGGGTGGTCTCGGAGGTGCTCTCCTCCAACGGTTCCACCTCCCAGGCCAGTGTCTGCGGCTCCACCCTGGCTCTGATGGATGCGGGCGTGCCCATCCGCAAGCCGGTGGCTGGTATCGCCATGGGCTTGGTCAAGTACGGCGACCGCTTTGCCATCCTGACGGACATCCAGGGGATCGAGGACGCGCTGGGCGACATGGACTTCAAGGTCGCCGGCACCCGGGATGGCATCACCGCCATCCAGATGGATATCAAGGTGAAGGGGATCGGCCGGGAGATCCTCCAGGCGGCCCTGGAACAGGCCCGCCGGGGGCGGCTGTACATCCTCGATAAGATGGCGGAAGTCATCGACCGGCCGCGGCCCAGCCTGTCGCCCTTCGCCCCGCGGGTGATCACCCTCCAGATCCCCGTCGACCGGATCCGCGATGTGATCGGGCCCGGCGGGAAGGTGATCCGGGGGATCATCGAGGAGACGGGCGTCCAGATTGACATCGAAGACGACGGCACCGTCTACATCGCCTCGGTCAACGAGGAAGAGGGCCAGCGGGCCAAGGCGATGGTGGAGAACCTGGTCCGGGACGTGGAGGTCGGGGCGACCTACCAGGGGAAGGTGAAGCGGATCACCAACTTCGGCGCCTTCGTGGAGATCCTGCCTGGCAAGGAAGGGCTGGTCCACATCTCCAAGCTGGCGCCGGGGCGGGTGGGCCGGGTGGAGGACGTGGTCCAGCTGGGGGATGAGATCACCGTAAAGGTCACCGACATCGACGAGCTGGGCCGGATCAACCTCTCCCGGAAGGATGCCCTCACGCCCGAGGAGTGGGCCGACGAGGAGGCTCGCTTCGC
>NZ_VSCV01000057.1:0-4873 GCF_047459355.1 Limnochorda sp.
CCCCACCAAACAGAGACAGCGGCCAGCGCCCCGGATCCTTCCCAGGGCGCTGGCCGCTCTTTTTGGGGAACGGTCCACCCCTAGGGCGTCTCGCCCACCTGGGGCCCGAGGGAGCCTACGCCGCCTCGTGCCCCTTCAGGAGCTTCACCATCTCCTTGCCGGCGATGTAGCCGAAGGTGACCGCGGGGCCCAAGGTGGCCCCGGGGCCGGGATAGGTCCGGCCCATCACCGAGGCGGTGCAGTTGCCCGTCGCGTAGAGGCCGGGGATGGGCACGCCGTCCTTCAACACCCGGGCGTATTCGTCGGTCAGGATGCCGCCCTTGGTCCCGAGGTCACCGGGATAGAGTTTCACGGCATAGAAGGGCCCCCGCTCGATCTTCCCCAGGTTCGGGTTGGGGTAGGTCGGATCGCCGTAGAAGTGGTCGTAGGCGGTGCGGCCCCGCCCGAAGTCCTCGTCGACGCCCTTCTCCACCATCCGGTTGAAGCGGGCGACGGTGGCCAGCAGGGTCTCCCGGTTGATTCCGCACTTGTCGGCCAGCTCGTCCAGGGTGTCCGCCTTGATGAAGTAGCCCGACTCCAGGTAGGCCTTGGGCGTGAAGCGGGGCATGGCCATGCCGAAGATGTACCGGTTCCGGTGGCGGCTCTCCATGATGAGCCACGAGGGGATGGCCTTGCCAGCTGTCTTCTGGTTCTGTTCCAGCATGGCGTGGCCGAAGTCGACGTAGGAGGCGGACTCGTTGGTGTACCGCTGGCCCAGCTGATCCACCACGATGGAGTGGGGCATGGACCGCTCCCAGAGGATGAAGTACGGCTGGCCCGAGGGCTCGATGGAGACGGCCCCCCACCAGGCGTCGTCCAAGAGGGCCATGTCCACCCCCAGCTCCATGCACTGCTGGATCACATCGCCGGTGTTGTCGGGGTTGCCGACGCTCCAGCCCGCCTCGATGCCGTGATACGTCTTGCGCATCTCGGCGTTGTGGTCAAACCCGCCGGCGGCGAGAAGCACCGCGCCGGCTCGGAGCTCCAGGGGCTTGCCGTCCTTCAACACCTCGATCCCCACAGCGCGGCCGTCTTCCACCAGGATCCGCCGGCAGGGGGTGTTCAGCCAGAGGGTGACCCCGTACCGGAGGGCCACCCACATCAGCTGGGCCACCATGGCGTTGCCCAGCCCCACCAGCTGCTGCCCTGTCAGCCGCTTGGCGGCCCGGCTGAGGATGCCGACGGTCTTGAAGAAGTGCTTGGGCGTGGTGAAGGCCTTGGGCAGGTGGTGCGCCTCGCCCGAATGGAAGGGCATGGGCAGCTCGGCCGCCATCCGGATGCTCTTGCCCAGCTCCCCGAGCTTGCGCCGGTCGAAGAAGGCGTACTCAATGCACCGGCCGATCTTGCCGCCAGGCTTGTCCGGGTAATAGTCGGGATACTCCATGGCGGCCACAAACTGGACCCCTTCACCCTGCAGAAAGCGGACCACCTCGGGGCCGTTCTGCAGGTAGGCCACCTTCCGCTCCCGAGAGCTGGCCGGGCCCACATCGCCGATGACCGTCTCCATGTAGGTTAGGGCCTCTTCGAAACTGTCCTGCAGGCCCGCCGCCAGGGAGACGGGGTTGTTGGGGATCCACATGCCGCCTCCCGAGAGGGAGGAGGAGCCGCCCCACATGGAGCCCTTCTCCACCATCAGGGTCTTCAGACCATGCTTGGCCGCCACAATCGCTCCCGTAAGGGCACCCCCACCGCTCCCCACGACGATCACGTCATACCGCTCGGTCGCTGCCGCCATCGTCGTCCTCCCCTCTCCGCTCCCCTCGCGGTACCACCGCAAGGGCACCAACCGTCGCTCTTATTCGTCTTCTTCGCCGCCGCGCGGCTCCCCTGGTCCCTGCAGCCCTGGGTCGCTTGGGGTTCCAGCGGTGTATGCAGGGGATCGGGTGGCGAACACGAAACTTGAAGGGACCCAGGAGGGAGCGCGCATGAACGGGATCGGTGCCCAGTTTCAAGCCACGTTGGACCTGGTGGACCAGCTGACCGCATCCGAGCGGGCCTTTCGGGAGGTCGCGGAGGAGGTGGTCCGCCACCTTCGGGCCTCCTACCCCCACTACACCTGGGTGGGAATCTACATGGTGGAAGGGGAGGTCCTGCGGCTCTGGGCTTGGGACGGGCCAGCGCCGACAGAGCATGTGGAGATTCCCCTTCACGCCGGCGTCTGCGGCTGGGCCGCCTCAACGGGCCAGATCGCCAACGTGCCCGACGTCAGCAAGGATGAACGGTACCTCCAGTGCTTCTTGAGCACCCGCTCCGAGCTGGTGGTGCCCATCCGCCACGGCGAGGAGGTCTACGGCGAGATCGACATCGATAGTGACCGGCTGGCCGCGTTCGGGCCCGAGGATGAACGGTTCCTCACCGAGCTCTGCGACCGGCTCGGGGCCCTGGCCGCCGCCCAGGGTCTGGTGGGCCACCGGCCCGGGGCGTGATCCCGGCGCCCCGGACTTTTCGTCTTGCCGGCAGGTTCCAGCCGGTGACGACGTGATCCCTTTTCCCTTTGAAACAGGGTGCGGCCCCGGCCGAGGTCGGGGCCGCTTCCCGTCGCGGGAGGAACCCGGTGAGGTCCCTTGGTCAGGCGGTCCGGGCCTGCTCCGGATGAACGCCTTGACGGACCTACTTCTGGGCCAGGAACTGGTCGGCGGCCCGCAGGGCGAGGGAACCGTAGACCGTCGCGGGCCCGCCTCCCATGAGCACGGCCACGCCCACCGTCTCCGCGATCTCTTCCCGGGTGGCGCCGTGCTTCAGCGCGTCGTACACGTGGGCAGCGATGCAGCCCTCGCAGTGGACGGCAATGGCGATGCCGAGGGAGATCAGCTCCTTCACCTTGGCCGAGAGCACGCCGTCCTTCACGGCCGCGTCGTGCATGGCCATGAAGCCCTTCATGGTGTCGGGGATCGCCTGGCTCAAGTCACCCATACGGCGGAGGACGTCCTCCCGCAGAGCGGGGAAGTCTTGGGAGGTGCTCATCACCCTACCTCCTTGCCAGCCTTCCGTCCCTGGGCGGCGGGCGGAAGTAACTTGTGATATATTTCACATTCTCCTCTTCGATCTTGATTCCCTTGATCCGGAACGGGCAGAACGGTACGGCATCCATGGCGTCGCAGAGCCCGCCAGCACGAGCCCGGGCTGCCGACCCGTTGCCAGCTGGCGGCCAAGCCCCATCTTTGCCTGAGGGCCAAGCCAGATGCACCGCGCCCCACCGCCCAGACATGCGGGCGGTGGGGCGTCCCCTCCCCTGGGCTTCGCGCCAGCGTCTGAACCCGTCCGAGCCCCGCTAGACCCGGGCCCCCACGGGCGCGGGCGCGGTCAGGGCCCGGAGCTGGGTCAGGATCTGATCGATATCCTCCTGACGCGCCTCGGGCGGCACGTACCAGCCCCGCTGCTCCATCAGGGCCGTCAGCTGCTCCTGGCGGCGGATGGCGTCCTGGCTTGCCTTGGCCATGAGGTTCCGCAGGTGCGGGGAGCTGCACTCGGTCGCGGACCGGGCGAAGCCGGCGGCACATGCCTTGAGGCTGCTGTTGACGCTGGTGGCGATGATGGCGTCCATCGCTGGCCTCCTTCCTCCCTGTTCGTCTTCTGGTCAGCCTTGCAAGATGCCCGTCAGCTGCTGGACGAGGTTCTCGGCGGCTTGGGCCTGAGCCTCGACGAACTGCTTCAGCTCAGGATCCTGGCACTGGCCGGCCATCTGGCGGTACGCCGATGCGGCCGCCGCTTCACTCCGGATGTGCTCTTGCACATGGAGGAACTCATGCGCCCTCAGCTTGGCCATGGGACCTTCCCTCCTCGGACGTCGTCTTGGGTTGGCCGCCTGGTTTAGGCTCGCTGACCGTTGCTCGCCCCGACCAGGGCCTTGTCTGAAACGGTGTTGTAGACTTTCGGATGGCCGATCCCCAACGCAGGCGCCTCGGCCAAAGGTTGGGGGTTCTCGATATACTCGATGGGCTTGCCGTCGACCTCGATCTTCATCCAGCGGCCCTCAGCGCTCTCCCGGCCCTCGGAGAAGTTCCAGAACTGGTGGTTGTTCTCGGCCCGCTCCAGGTGCCTGGGAAAGGCGCTGGGCACGGGCGTCTCCTCGTAGCCTTCCGCCTCCAGCTCCTCGATGGCCGCCGCCCAGAGGCGCTGGTGGTAGGTGTCGCGGGCCAACAGAAACCCGAGCATGTCCCGGACGCCTGGGTCGGTGGTCATCTCATAGAGACGGGCCACCTGCAGGCGCCCTTGGGACTCGGCGGCCAGGTTGGCCCGGAAGTCGGCCAGGAGGTTGCCGCTGGCGACCATGTAGCGGGCCGTCCAGGGGAAGTCCTGGGAGTCGTTGGGGCTCGCGCCCAGGCCCCAAACGATGGCGTGCTGGGGGCTCATCCCGCCCAAGACCGCCCCCACCGCGGAATTCTGCCGGGCGGCCTCCTCCTGATCCACCGGCGAGCCTTCCAAGAGGCGGGCGATCATGGTGGCCAGCATCTCGACATGGCCCATCTCTTCGGTCCCGACGTCAAGGAGCAGATCCCGGTACTTGGCGGGGCCGCGGCAGTTCCACCCCTGGAAGAGGTACTGCATCATCACGGTGATCTCGCCGAAGGCCCCGCCGAGGACCTCCTGGAGCTTCTTGGCGTAGACCGGATCCGGTCTTTCGGGCTTGGCGTGGTACTGCAGCCGCTTGACGTGGTAGAACAAGGCGGGTTTCCCACTCCTTCCGTGATCGGGTTCCAGCGGTAACATAACCGCGCCGGATTGGACGCTACGCTGGAATCGCCTGTTCCCGCTGGGAAGGGTTGGCCAGAGAGACGCGACAAGCGGCGGGCGGGCCCGCCGCTCATCGCGGAGTGGGGCGTTGGTCACCGTT
>NZ_VSCV01000117.1:0-1030 GCF_047459355.1 Limnochorda sp.
ACCCCGTGACCTTCACCAACGCCGACAGCATGGGCACCATGCACTTTCCCGGCTTCAGCCTTGAGGCGGCCCAGTTCCTGGTCCACGAGCGGCAGGTGGCTGGGATCGGCGTCGACACCCTGAGCCTCGACATCGGTCCCTCCACAGACTTCGCCGTCCACCTGGAAGTCCTCGGGGCCAACAAGTGGGGGCTGGAGAACCTGGCCAACCTGGCCACCGTACCCCCGGCCGGGGGAACCCTCATCGCCGCCCCGCCCAAGGTGGAGGGGGCTTCGGGCGGGCCGTTGCGGGTGCTGGCGGTTTGGTAAGGGCTCGGACCCGCGTTCAAGGATGAAAAGGGGCAGCGCGCGGCCCTCAAGATGGCCCTGGAGAGGAACCGGCGGATGCGAACCCGGCTGTCCTTGGTGATCCCTAGGAGCGAGGAAGCTGCTCCGCGTAGAAGCGCAAGGCCCGCTCGTACCGCCTGAGCCCTTCGTTGGCCGTGGTGTCAAGGAGGGTGGTGAGGAGCATCTGAACGGCCTCGCTCCCCTTGCCCTGATCATGGAGGGTGAGGGCGAGAAACGCGGGGAATTCAGCGGCCTCGGGGAACTCGGCCATACCCTGCCGCAGCACCCGCTCCGACGCCTCCAGGTGCCCCACCCACCGGTAGCTGCTGCCCAACCCCAGGAGGGCCGCCCGGCGATCGTCGCCCGAAAGGCCCAACGCCAGCGCTTCCTCATAGAGCGGGATGGCCTCCGTCTCCTGGCCCAGGCTGTCATGGGTCATGGCGGTGTGGAGGGCCAGGAGGGCATCCTCCGGCCTTTCGGCCCGGAGCTGACGGAGCAACGCGAGGGCCTCGTCCAGACGTCCTTGGGCCCGGAGAGCCAAGGCTTCGTGCAAGCGGGCGTTCATACGACGACCCTCCCACCAGTTCGCCATGATGGAGGCACGCAGACCCACTCAAGCACAGGGAGCCCGGCGAGGTCAAGAGGGGAGCCCCACCAAACAGAGACAGCGGCCAGCGCCCCGGATCCTTCCCAGGGCGCTGGCC
>NZ_VSCV01000118.1:0-1014 GCF_047459355.1 Limnochorda sp.
CGGAAGTGGGCGACAGCTTCGGCCAGGTGCCGGGCCAGCTCCGCCAGCCGGGCCGCCGACGCCGAAATCTCCTGCACCGCCTTCGACTGCTCCTCCGTGCTCGACGACACCTCCTCCGTCCCCGCCGCCGTCTCCTCCGTCACCGCCACGATGTTGTCCATCCCGTCCAACACCGAGCGCGCCCCGGCCGACAGCTCCTTGCTCGCCGAAGAAATCGCCTCCACCGATCGCACCACTTCCTGAACCGCCTCGTATATCGACTGGAAGCTCGCATCCGAGCGGGTGATCTCCTCCACAACCTCGTTCACCCGCTCCACCCCGCGACCCATCGACTCCACCGACTCCCGGGTGCTCCCTTGGATCTCCTCCACTATGCTCGTGATCCGCTCCGTCGCCTCCCGGGAACGGCTCGCCAGGTTCCGGATCTCGTTGGCCACCACCGCAAACCCCCGGCCCTGATCCCCAGCCCGGGCCGCCTCGATGGCCGCATTCAACGCCAGCAGGTTCGTCTGCTCGGCGATGTCCGTGATCAGCTCCACGATCTGGCCAATCTCCCGGGACTTGGCCCCCAGCTCGTTCACCGCCTCCGAGACCACCTGCATCGTCTCCTGGCTCTCCCGGGCCTTCGCCACCGACGCCTGGATGGCCTCACGACCCGCCTGGGCCGCCTCCAACGCCCCTTCCGCCCGCAGGGACGCCTCCTTCGCCCGGGCCGCCACCCCGTCCACCGCTCCCGACATCCCCCGGGCCACGTCGGCGATCTCCGTGGTGTTCCGGGCCTGCTCATCCGCTCCCCGGGCCAGCTGCTGGATCGCCTCGTTCACCTGCTCGGTGGCCCGGCCCACCCCTTGGGAGGCTTGGGCCAGCTCCTGGCTGGCCGTCTGCACCTCCGAGGCGGCGGCGGCCACGTCGGCGATCAGCCGGCTCAGCCGACCCGCGGCGGTGTTGAAGGAGCGGGCCAGCTCGCCCACCTCGTTCCGCCCCCGCTCCTGGACCCGGTAGGTGAGGTCACCG
>NZ_VSCV01000008.1:0-64800 GCF_047459355.1 Limnochorda sp.
GTTACACACCTTTGACCTCTGGCCCGCTCTCGACTCGCTGTTCCGTTTTCAAGGTCCCCGCCGCCCGGTGTATCGCCCGGCGGCAATTCCGTATGCTACCACAAGTCCTGCTGGAATGCAACTGGTTGTTCCTGGACTTGTTGGTCGCCGGGGCGGCCGTCGCCAGGACTGACCGCCTCGCTGCAGTCACAGATCATAGCAGAGAGCCTCGAGTTCATCAAGAGGAAATTCCTGACTGCTGATCGAGGAGGAACCGGGCCATCCGCTCCCGGTCCACCCGCAGGCCCTGGGCCCGGGCGGTCTTCCACAGGTGGATGTACTTCCGCTGGCTCGCCTCGAGGCGGTGGACCGCCTCCAAGACCAGGTCCGAATCGGAGACGGAGTCGAAGTAGGCTCGGGCCGCCCGCCACTCCTGACGCGCGGCCTCCAGCTGGTCGATCAGATCCTGGTGGGCCCCGTCCGACCCGCGCTTGCCCCACCGGAGATGCACTGGCCAGCCCCCCACGTCCTGTCTCACTGGAGGCTATGTTCCGGGAGGGCGGCGTATGCCAGGGGGAAGGGCCCGCCCTTACGTGATCTCCCGCCGGCCTTCCATGGCCTTGGCCAGGGTCACCTCGTCCATGTACTCTACGCTGCCGCCCACGGGCATTCCCCGGGCCATCCGGGTCACCTTGACGCCCAGGGGCTTGAGGAGGCGGCTCAAGTACATGGCCGTCGCCTCGCCCTCGGGATCGGGGTCGGTGGCCAGGATCACCTCGCGCACCTCACCGCTCTGGAGCCGGTCCAGGAGCTCCCGGATCCGGAGCTCACCAGGCCCGATGCCGTCCAAGGGGGAGATGGCGCCCCGCAGGACATGGTACCGGCCCCGGTACTCCCGGGTCCGCTCGAGGGCCATCACGTCCCGGGGGCCTTCGACCACGCAGAGGAGGGCATCATCCCGTTGGGGATCACTGCAGAGCCGGCACGGGTCGACGTCCGTCAGGTTGCAGCAGACAGAGCAGGTCCGGATCTGCTCCCGCGCCTCCACCAGCGCGTTCGCCAGAGCCGTTACCCGCTCTTGGGGCTGCTCAACAATATGGAAGGCGAGCCGTTGGGCCGTCTTGGGCCCGATCCCCGGCAGCCGGCTCAGCTCCTCCACCAGGCGGGCCAGGGGTCCGGGCAGCACCATCAGAACAGCCCCGGCAGCCCGGGCACCTTAAGGCCTCCCGTCACCTTGGCCATCTCCTGGGCCGCCAGCTCCCGTGCCTGGGTGAGGGCGTCGTTGACCGCGGTCAAGACCAGATCTTGCAGGATCTCGACGTCCTCAGGGTCGACGGCCGCCGGGTCGATGACCACCTCCACCAGCTCCTGGTGGCCGTTGGCCACCACCCGGACGGCCCCCCCGCCGGCCGAGCCCTCCACCCGCCGGTTGGCCAGTTCCTCCTGCAGGCGGGCCATCTCGGCCTGCATCCGCTGGACCTGCTTCATCATCTTGTTGAAGTTGGCCACTCCAGCTCCCTCCCCAGAGGGTTCCTTATTCGGCTCCGTTACCGGAGTCCTTGCGCTCCACCCGGATCACATGGCCCCCGAAGAACTCCACGGCCTTGCGGACCAGCGGATCCTGCAGAGCCTCGACGTCGACCGGCGCCGCCTCCTCGCCCTCAGGCGGCCGGCCCGGCCCCCCCTGCCCGGACTCGCCAGAGGCCGGCCCCTGCCCTCGGGCCGCCCCCACCTCCTCGGGCAGATCCTGCTCCGAGGCGATGTGGAGCCGGACCGGGCGGCCCACCTGCCGGCTGAGCACGCGCCGGACCCGGTCCTGGTGGGCCTTCTGGCTCAGGTTGGACCGGTGAAACTCGTAGCCCTCGGGGAAGACCAGATAAGCATCGTCCCCCTGGAGGGCGGCCAGCCGGGCCTCCCGGGCGAAGGCGTGGGTCGACCGGCCGGCGGCGGAGCGGTTCAACTCGGCCAGCACCCGCTCCCAGAGGCTCGCCAGATCGGCTGCCTCGCCGGTCGCGGGCCGTCCCTCCCCGCCCGTGGGGGGCGAACCCGCCCCAGCCTCCTGGGCGGCTGGGGGAATGGGCCGGCTCCCGCTGGGGGCGCGCTCTTCCCGCGTGGGCGCGGCTTCGGCGGCGGTGGGCGGCGACGGACGGCGCTCCTCCTCGGGCAGGGCCGTCGGCGCCGGGGAGGGCGGAGGGGGCGGCGGACCCGGCCGGGCCTGACCAGCCGCCAGGCTTTGGGCCAGCTGCTCCACCTGGGCCTCCAGCCGGCCGAGGCGCTCCTCCCAACTGCCCGCCCGCAGGGCTTCCAGGCAGGCCAGCTCCAGGGTGAGACGGGGCCCTTCACCCCGGCGGATCTCGCCTTCCGCCTGGCTGAACAGCCGGGCCATCCGCTCCAGCTGCTCCCATCCTGCCCGCTGGGCCAGCCGCCGGCTCGCTTCCAGCCGCTCCCCGGCCATGTCGACCAAGCCTTCGGGGTTGGGCACAGCCAGGAGGATGAGGAGATCCCGCACCCGGTCCACCAGCGCCCGGGCCAGCTGGCGGAAGTCGACCCCCTCCCGCTCCAGCTGGGCCAGCCAGTCGAAGATCCGGCCGGCCTCCCGGGCAATGAGCGCCTCCAACAGGCCGTCCACCCGCTCTTCGGGCACCAGCCCCAAGAGCTCCCGCACCAGGTCCGCCCCGATGGGCCCATCGGCCCCCAAGGCCGCCAGCTGGTCCAGAAGGCTCAGCCCGTCCCGGAGCGCGCCCTGGCTCATCCGGACCAGGAGGTGCAAGGCGCCCTCCTCCAGGGGGATGCCCTCGGCCTCGGCCACCTGCCGGAGGCGGGCTGCCAGATCCTGATCGGACAGCCGGTGGAGGTCGAAACGCTGGCAGCGGGAGATGATGGTGGCCGGCAACCGGTGGGGCTCGGTGGTGGCAAAGATGAAGATGACGTGCGCCGGCGGCTCCTCCAAGAGCTTCAACAAGGCGTTGAAGGCCTCGTTGGTCAGCATGTGGACTTCGTCGATGATGTAGACCTTGAAGCGGGACTCGGCCGGCGCGAAACGGGCATTCTCCCGGAGTTCCCGAACCTCGTCGATGCCCCGGTTGGACGCGCCGTCGATCTCGATGACATCCAGGGAGCGGGCCTCGCTGATACGCTGGCAGGGGACGCAGACGCCGCAGGGTTGATCGGTGGGCCCCTGCTCGCAGTTGAGCCCCTTGCTCACCAGGCGGGCCAGGGTTGTCTTCCCTGTGCCCCGGGGCCCGGAAAAGAGGTAGGCATGGGCGAAGCGTCCCAGACGCAAGCCCTGCCTCAGGGTACGGACGACGGCCTCCTGGCCCACCACCTCGTCAAAGGTCTGGGGCCGCCACTTCCGGTACAGGGAGAGGTGCGCCACCTTGGTCCCTCCAACCCTCCCCGCTCGCGACAAGGCGGCCGCCATGGCGGCCGCCCTAAAGTTGCCGTGCACCCGTCGTCGACTGGGGCCTTCCAGGCGGAATCCCGGTAGTTGGCTCGGATCAGGCACCCTTGCGGCACACAGGGCGCCCCACGTACCGCTGCTTCCTTCCGGACCTGACGGGGTTGGTGGGATCCTGTTGCGCAAGACCCAACCGTCAACGCCACTTGCCGGGCCCAGGCCCCACAAGGCCCTGCCTCGGACGGGAATTCGACCCCGCTATAGCGGATTGCGGGTACAGGGCACCGCTACCTCCCCGTCTAGCACGGCAAAAGGGATGTTCGAACCCTCGGTTCGAACCCGGGGATCACGCCCATTCTACCGCCCGTTTTCGGACGTGTCAAACGGACCTCCCGTTCGTCGGGATCGCTTCTCCGGCCCCACACCCCGGCGGGCGGGCCCGGAGGCTGCCCTCCGCCCCCGTGGGCGCTGGGGGACGAAGGGGACCGGGACGGAGGGCCCAAAGAGTGAGGCCCACCCATCCTGCACCGGATGGGTGGGCCTGGCGGAGGGAGTGGGATTCGAACCCACGGAGGGGACAAGCCCCTCACATGCTCTCCAGGCATGCCGATTCGTCCGCTCTCGCATCCCTCCGGGCGGGAACCTGTCTGGCGGAGAGGGTGGGATTCGAACCCACGAGGCGCCGCAAGGCGCCTAACGGTTTTCGAGACCGCCGCTTTCGTCCGCTCAGCAACCTCTCCACACGGTTCCGCCCGAGCCCTCCCGCAACTGCCGGAAGAAGCGTCGCAGGAGGTCGGCTCCCTCCTCAGCCCGGACCCCTGAGGTCACCCGGACCTGGTGGTTGAACCGGGGATCGTCCAGGAGCCGGACCAGCGAGTCAACCGCCCCGCCCTTGGGATCCGGCGCCCCGTAGACCAGCCGGTCGACCCGGGCCAGCAGAAGGGCACCGGCACACATCGGGCAGGGCTCGATTGTAGCATAGACGGTCGCTCCCGTCAATCGCCACCCACCCACCCGCCGGGCCGCCTCCCGGATCGCGATAAGCTCCGCATGGGCGGTGGGATCGCCCCAGGTCTCCCGGAGGTTGTGGGCCCGGGCCAGGACCTCGCCGTCCCGCACCACCACCGCGCCGATGGGCACCTCGCCCAGAGCCCAAGCCTTCTTCGCCTCGGCCAGGGCCAGGCCCATCCAGGAGGCGTCATCCCGTTCCACGTCTGGCGGGGTTGGGTGGTCCACATTTTGAGTATACCACGAAGGCCCGGAACGGGGGAGGGCCTCCCCGCTCCGGGCCTCCCTTCCCCCAACCGCCCGGCCCTTACCCCACGAAGGTGGGCGTCCGGCGGAGGGCTCCCTGGTAGGCGGCGCGGGCCTGGTCCATCAAGGCACTGTCTGGGCCGATCCGCACCGGGTACCATCCTTTCCGCTCCATGAGCTGGTAGAGCTCCAGGGCCATCTGGGAGTGATCCCGGCTCATCTCAAGCAGGGCCTGCCGCAGGGGCAGGTGCCCCACCTCCACAGCCCCTTGGGCGCAGGCCAGGCTCTCAAACTTGCAGAAGACCAGGCAGCTGGCGGCCAGCACCGGATCGGTGATCCGGGTATCGCTGGGATCGGCCTGGAAGGCTTGGGTCGGCTCAGTGGGCCGGTAGCCGTACTGGCCGGCGAAGCCGCTGGTCTGGGGCGTCCACGCCCAGCCGCCCCCGTTCCCCGGGGGCGAGCCGCCCGGCTGGGACCAGGGCCCGCCCATGGTCCCCGGTTGGGGGCCGGAAGCGCCGGGGGCCCCTCCCCACGCCGGCTGGCCGCCCAGGAAGCTGAAGAGCTTCTGGAAGTGGTTCTGGAACATGTTCAGGTGGGATTGCAGGGTTCGCCGCAGGTCCCCATCTTGGGCCTGCCGGAGCCAGAGACTGGCGTTTTCGATCCCCACCACGTGTTCCATCAACCGCTCGTGCACCCGGTGGATTTCAATGGTGGTCAAGTTGGCCTGGGCCAACACCGTCCCTCCTTACGGGATCCAGAATGCCCAGGTCCAGTTTGCCAGGGAGGCCGCTCTTCCAGCCTGGCACCTCTTCCCTTTGCTCTGTCTGACCTTTCTCCCTATAATGAGTTGCGTGTGCGGCTCGGGGTCGACCGGGCCGACGTCTGGACGAAAGGAGGTTGGAACGGATGCCAGTGCAGCACCGCGACGGCCGCCCCCATCCAGCCATCCGGCTGGCCGCCCTGGCACTGGCCGTGTTGACGGTGGTGGCGCCCCTGGGCGGGGTGGCCCTGGCCCAGTCCCTCGGGGACCCCGCTGTCGCCGAGCGGGCCCAGGAGGATGGGACGGCGGGTCGGTCCGGGTCACAGGAGGCGGCCTCTCAGACCGAAGGGGCCGCTCAGGACAGGGCTCCTCGGGACGAGGCCGGGGCCGAGGGGTCGTCGCCGGAAGCGGACGCCTCACCGGTTCAAGACCCCGCTTCCAGCCACGAGGCGCCGACCTCCCCGTCCAGCGAGGCCACCCCCCAGCCGTGGTACACCCAGCGGGAGCTGGAGCTTCTGGCCCGCCTGGTCCATGCGGAAGCGGAGGGGGAACCCTTCGCCGGGCGGGTCGGCGTGGCGGCCGTCGTCCTCAACCGGGTCCGCCACAGCCGCTTCCCGGACACCATCGCGGGGGTCATCTTCCAACCCGGCGCGTTCGAGCCGGTGGCCAACGGTCGGATCTGGGAGGAGCCGGACGCCGCCTCCTGGCGGGCGGCCAAGGCGGCCCTGGACGGATGGGATCCGACGGGCGGCGCGCTCTACTTCTACAACCCGGCCAAAGTGAGCCGGTCCAGCTGGATCTGGCGGGTCCACGTGACGGGCCAGATCGGGCGGCACGCCTTCGGCTGGCTCTAACCCCTCACCACCCCCTGCCTGGTCGATCCCCCGCCTGGGGATTAGACTAACGGCAGGGGGTGTGGCCATGAACCTCACCATCACCGAGGAAGCCAACCGGCAGCTGCTCCGGCTGCTCAAAGAGCAGGCCGAGCCCACGCCGGCCCTGCGGGTGGCCGTCACCGGCCAGTGCGGGTGCGGCAACCTCCACTTCGGCCTGGCCTGGGATCGGGAGCGGCGGCCGGACGACATCCACCTGGAGTACGGCGAGCTGCAGCTCCTCATCGATCCCGTCAGCGCCCCTCACCTGGATCACGCCATCATCGACTACCATTCGGATCCCTTTGACTCGGGCTTCCACATCCAGGTGGCCGGAGGCGGCGGCTGCGGCTGCGGTCATCACTGACGGCCGCTGGCTGCCGGGCGGCTGCGGTGGGCGAGAGGCTGGAGCCTCCCCGCCGCAGCCGCCGACGCGTCCAAGCCGGCCAGCACCTGGGCGACCACCTGGAGGTGGGCCAGGCTAAGGCTTCTGGGCAGGGACGCGGGATCCACCACGGCCTGCAGGACGGGCTCCCAGGGGGATGACGGTGGGGCCAGCCCCAGGGTGGACCGGCCCCCGGGCCCTTCCAGGATGAGGCGCAAGCCCCGGCCCTCCAGCCGCCCCTCGGTCCCGTAGAGGATGAAGGTCGGCCCTTGCCTCTGGCCGGCCCACACCACCCGCACCCGGGCGGTCGCCTGGGGGAAAGTGAGGATCAGAGTGGCCCCGTCGCCCCACAGGGCCCCGGGCCCAGGTGGGGCCTCCTGGGCGGCCACCGCTTCCGGGGTGCCGAACAGCTCCAGCGCCAGGGCGACTCCCGGGAAGGCGGCCAGGCGGGTGAGGGTGGGCACCGGCAGCTGGGGATCGTCGGCCAGCTCGTAGGCCAGCTCCTCCCACCAGGGATCGAGGCCGGCCACCTGGACCACCTCCAGGTGGTGGGGCCGGCCGATCCGGGCGAGCTGACCCGGGGCGCCCAACCAGGGCGGGTCGAAGACGGACGGCCACAGGGGGATGAGGAGGCCGCCGTAGGTCTTGCTGGCCGCCACCACCTTGGCCAATTCCGCCAGGTCGGCGGTGACCGGCAGCTCCACCACCACATCCAGGCCCCGCATCAGGGCCGACCGGATCAAGGCCCCTTGGCGGCCGGGGTTGGCGGCGATGTGGACCAGATCCAGGCTCTCCCGAGACAGGAGCTCCCGGGGGGACCTGTAGACCCGGGGCACCCCCAAGGCGAGGGCCCGGCGGCGGCGCCCCCCGTCCCCGTCGCCCGCGGCGACCAGCTCCACCCGAGGATCCGCCAGCCAGGCCCGCACCCGTCGCCAGATACCGGCCCGGGCCAAGCCGGCCACGCCCACCCGCCAGCGACGCGCTGGGGCCATGGCGCCTCCCTCCTCCCTCGGCGGGATGCCATCCCGCCGGGAATGGCTTCGCTCCCCTTGCGAGAGATTCCTGGAAGGCGGTGTCGGGACGGGTGTCGAACAGAATGGCAACCGCGGAGGTGGCGACGGTGCACTGGGAACGGCTTGTGGTGGGTCCCATCGAGGCCAACTGCTACCTGCTCTACGACCGGCCCGGCGGGGAGGCGATGGTCATCGATCCCGGAGCCGACGGGCACCGGATCCTGGAGGCCCTCACGGCGAAGGAACTGCAGGTGAAGGCCATCCTCCTCACCCACACCCACTTCGATCACATCGGCGCGCTGGAGCCGGTGCACCAAGCCACCGGCGCACCCATCCTGGTCCACGAGGCGGAGGCCGGCTGGCTGGGAGACCCTACCCTCAACCTGTCGGCGGGGCTGGAAGGCCTCCTCTCCGAGCCCATCCGGGGACCCCACCCCCACCGGACCCTCGTGGGCGGCGAGGTCCTCACCCTGGCAGGCCAGGCCATCCGGGTTCTCCCCACCCCGGGCCACACCCCGGGCGGGCTCTCTTACTGGCTCCCCGACGCCGGCTGGGTCTTCACCGGAGACGCCCTTTTCAAGCAAAGCATCGGCCGGACGGATCTGCCCGGCGGGAACCTGACGCAGCTCCTGGAAGGGATTCGCCGCTCCCTCCTCACCCTCCCCGACGAGACGGTGATCCTCCCCGGCCACGGGCCCGAGAGCACCATCGGGGAGGAACGGCGAGCGAACCCCTTCCTGCAAGGGCTTTCCCCCTGAACTTCCCAGGAGCATGCAGGAGTTTCCCGGGAAACGTGCGAACTCCTCGGTACACCATCTGAGGAGGTTCCCGTTCCATGCTTCCGGCGCGCCCCAACCATCCCTACGGGGATCCCTTGCCGCCGGCCACCGTGGTCGCCCGGGAGCGGCTGCGGCGGAGGCGGCAGCGGCGCGCCCGGCGGGCCATCCCCTGGATGGACCTCCTCGGCTGGGCGGCCGTCCTCCTCTTCACCGGCTGGCTCATCTTCCTCCAGTTCGGCGATCCGTCCATCGTCCTCCAAGGCCCCCTGCCCGAGCCGGGGACCATCCCCATGGTGGTGACGGGCACCCGGGTGAACGTGCGGGAGGCACCCGCCCTGGGGGCGACGGTCATCGGCCAGGTGGTGCAGGGCGACCAGGTGCTCGTCCGGGATTACTGGGGCGGCTGGTACCGGATCGTCTCCGGCGGCCCCTCGGGCTGGATCTCGGGGGAGTACGTGGACCCCGTGCAGACCCGCTCACCGCTCCTGTCGCTCCCCAATCTCTGAGGCCCCCTTCCCCGCCCACTCGCCCCGTCACCCAGAGCCCCATCCCGTTCATCACCCTGGATAGCGGAGGCGGGGGACCCCCAGGAGGAGCTCCTCGGGCACATCGACCTCCAGGCGGAGGAGGGCCGAGGCCAGGGACTTGCCCAGGTTATCCAAACGGAGAGAGGCCGGCGCGCCGCCGCCCAACGCCCCCTCCAGGACGAACTTCAGGGCCCGGAGGGTGGGGAGTTCATAGCGCCGCACCCTTCCCCGGCACCAGGAGCCGAAGTGGGCCTTCACCCGCTCGGCCGTCACCTGCTGGCAGAAAAGCTGGTACAGGGCGTCCGTAGGGGCGAAGAGGCTGATGTCCGCCGTGTCCCCTTTGTCCCCGGAGCGGGCCTGGGCCACCTCCGCGAGCCGAATCCGCATCAGCCCACCTCCCACAGCTCCACCCGCACGTGGGGTTCGATCAGGTCCCGGGGGACGAGCCCAGTGAGGAAACCCAAGAGCTGGCGGGGCCGGCTCACGCCGCCCAGGCCGCCAATGAAGGGCGGGCCGCTCAAGGCCAGGGGCGGGAAGAGCCGGGCAAACCGGGCCGCGTCTTCTGCCCGCTGGGTCCGGATGGCCATCCGGAGGAAGACCTCGTTCACCTGGTCGGGGTCTGGCTCGGGGGCCGTGGGCCCGTGGAGGGAATCGTAGCCCAGGTAGGCCACGTGCACCTCCTCCGCCTCGATGCCCAGCCGAGCCATCTGGGCCTGAAGGATGGCCGCGGCCCGCCGGGCCTTAGGCAGGGCATCGGGCCAGGAGAAGCCCATCATCCCCTCCCCCGCCCAACCGGCCTCGTACCCCACCAGGGCCTTCAGGGTGGGGGGTGCGGGACGGCCTCGGATCCCGCTCACTCGGACCCGATCGGGCCCCGCGGGCTGGAGGCGGACCTGGGAGAGGTCGACGGTCACATCGGGGGTCAGGTACTGAGCGGGGTCGTGGATCTCGTAAAGGAGCTGTTCTTTGACCGTATCCACCGTGACCAGGCCGCCCGTCCCCTCAGCCTTGGTGATGACCAACCCGCCCCCCTCGTCCACCTCGGCGATGGGGTAGCCGATCCGGTCCAGGCCCTCCACCTCCCACCACCGGCCGCTGAAGTTGCCCCCCGTCGCCTGGCCCGAACATTCCAGGAGGTGGCCGGCCACGATCCCGACGGCCAGCCGGTCCCAATCATCAGGCGCCCACCCGAACTTGTGGATGAGGGGCGCGGCGAAGGGGGCGGTGTCGGTGGTCCGCCCCGTCACCACCACGTCCGCCCCCATCTGGAGGGCCCGGACGATGGGCCCGGCCCCCAGGTAGACCGACGCAAAGAGGACCCGGTCCCGGACCTCCGCCAGGGTGCGACCCCTCTCGGGATCGGCGAACCGGACGCCCGCGGCCTCCAGCTCCTCCAAGCGGTCCCCGATCCCATCACCCGTCACCACCGCCACCCGGAGACCCTCCAACCCCAGCTCCCGGGCAACCCGCAGGACCTCCCGGGCCGCCCCCGGCGGGTTGATCCCGCCCCCGTTGGTGATGAGCCGGACGCCCCGGGGGACCGCCTCAGGGAGGAGGCGCCCCATCACCTCCCCCATGTCCCGGGTATAGCCCAGGGTGGGGTCCCGCTGGCGGTCTTTCTGGAGGATGGCCAGGGTCAACTCGGCCAGATGATCCATGGCCAGGTACTGGACCTGACCCCGCCGCAAGGTCTCCAGCGCGGGGAGGATGCTGTCACCGTAGAAGCCCATCCCGGCCCCGATGCGGACCCGTCTCATCCTGCGCCCTCCCCTCCCCCGGGCGGTGAGCCAGCAGCCCTCGGGGCCCGGGCGGCCGCCACCCCCTGCCGAGCCTCTTCCGTGAGGGCAGCGACGGTGATGGCCTCCACCAGCCAGGGGACCGCCTGGGCGAGGCCGAGCCCGTCGGCCTGGACCACCGCCCGCCGGCCCAGGCGAAGGATCCGGGGCGGGAACTGGGCGATGCGGCGGAGGAGGGCCTCGGTGGCCCTTTCCAGCTCCTGGCGGGGGAAGGATCGGGTGGCCAAGCCGAGCCGGGCCGCCTCGGCCCCGTCCAGGATCCCGGCGCTGAAGATGAGCTCCAGGGCTTTCTTCCGGCCCAGGGACCGGAGGATGGGGGCCAGGACCACCATGGGGAAGAGGCCGATCTGAAGCTCGGGCAGGCCCAGGCGGGCGTCGTCGGCCACGTACAGGATGTCGCAGGCGGCCGCGAGGCCCAACCCCCCGCCCAGCGCAGCCCCGGCCACCATGCCCACCACGGGGACCGGGCTCCGCTCCACGGCCAGGATCCCATCGGCCACCCCCTGGAAGACCTGCCGGACGGCGTCGGCGCCCTGAGCCTGGGCGGCGGCCACCTCCCCCAGGTCGGCCCCGGCGGAGAAGTGGCCCCCTTCACCCGAAAGGAGGATCACCCGAACCGTCGGGTCCTCTCCCGCCTGGACCAGGGCGTGCACCAGGGCCTGGCACGTGGCCCGGTCGAGCGCGTTCCGGTGCCGGGGCCGGGCGAGGGTGATCCGGGCCACCCCCTGCTCCACCGCCAACCGGACGGTCTCAGCCACCCCGTCTCCCCCCTTCTTCCGTTTAGACCGGATGGACGCCATGGTGCTTGGGGAGGCGCTCCCGCCGGCGTTGCCCGTAGAAGGCGAAACGGCGGACCAGCTCCTCCCGCAGCCGTTGGGGTGGGACGATCTCATCCACCACCAGCTCCGAGGCGAGGCGGAGCAGGTCGATGTCCCGGGCGTACGCTTCCCGCTGGGCTTGGATGAAGGCAGGCCGTTCCTCGGGGGGGAGCTCTTCGATGTGGCGGGCGTAGACCGCGTTGACAGCCGCTTCAGGGCCCATGACAGCGATGGCGGCCCCCGGCAGGGCCAAGGTGGCGTCGGGGCCGAAGCCAGGCCCCGCCATCGCGTAGAGCCCGGCGCCGTAGGCTTTCCGGACGATGACGGAGATGGTGGGCACCTGGGCCTCGGCCACGGCCGCGATCATCTTGGCCCCGTGGCGGATGATCCCCTGGCGCTCCACCTGGGAGCCGATCATGAACCCGGGCACGTCCGCGAGGAAGAGGAGCGGCAGGTTAAAGGCGTCGCAGAGCCAGATGAAGCGGGCGGCCTTGTCGGCCGAGTCGACGAAGAGGACGCCACCTTTCACCAAGGGCTGGTTGGCCACCACCCCGATCGGCTGGCCCTCCAGGCGGGCGAGACCAATGATCAGCTCCGGGGCGAAGAGTGGCTTCAGCTCGAAGAAGGAGCCCCCGTCCACCACCCCGGCGATGAGGGCCCGCATGTCGAAGGGCTGGTTCTGGTCGGCGGGAATCAGCCCCGCCAGGGAGGCGGGGTCCCGCTGGGGCGGCGCGGCGGGCCCCACCGGAGGGGCTTCGCCCGCATGCTGGGGCATGTAGCTGAAGTAGGCCCGGGCCAGGGCGAGGGCCTCCTCCTCGCTGGACGCCAGGAGATCGCCGCAGCCCGAAAGGGTGCAGTGCATGCGGGCGCCGCCCATCTCCTCCAGGCTGACCCGCTCCCCGATGACCATCTCCGCCATCCGAGGTGAGCCCAGGTACATGGAGGCCTGACCGTCCACCATGATGACCACGTCACAGAAGGCGGGAATGTAGGCGCCCCCCGCGGCCGACGGCCCCAGGAGCACGCAGATCTGGGGCACCAAGCCCGAAAGCTGGACCTGATTGTAAAAGATCCGGCCCGCCCCCCGCCGCCCCGGGAACATGGCCACCTGCTCGGTGATCCGGGCTCCGGCCGAGTCGACCAGGTAGAAGAGGGGCAGCCGGTGCCGCAGGGCCGTCTCCTGGATCCGGAGGATCTTCTCCACCGTCCGGGCGCCCCAGGAGCCCGCCTTCACCGTGGGATCGTTGGCCATCACCGCGACGGGGCGGCCGCCGATCCGCCCCAGCCCCGTCACCACCCCGTCGGCCGCCAGCTCTTCCGCCTGGGCGTTGGCGAAGAGGCCGTCCTCCACCCAACTGCCGGGGTCGAGGAGGAGTTCCAAGCGCTTCCTGACGAAAAGCTTCCCCTGGTCCCGGAGCCGCTGGTGGTACCGCTCGGGACCCCCCCGGCGGAGGCGGTCCGCCAAGGCGCCGATCTCCATGGACGCCTCCCTCCCGAGGGAAGAGTACGCATTTGAGGTTCTTCTTCCTGCTTCTCTGTCTTTTTCTGGCAGATGGCTGCTCGGTGAGGAGGGAAGGCCGTGCCCACCACCCCCGACCGGGACCGGGCGCTGGATCAGCTCCTCCGGCTCCCGGTGGTGGAGCTGGCCCAGCGCCTCTTGGGCTGGGTGCTGACCCACCAGACCCCCGAGGGTGTCACCGCAGGCATCATCGTCGAAACCGAGGCGTACCGGGGTCCCGAGGACCAGGCGGCCCACTCCCGGAACGGGCGGCGTACCCCCCGAGTCCGGGCCATGTACGGGCCGGCGGGGCATGCGTATGTCTTCACCATCTATGGGATCCACCAGTGCGTCAACGTGGTGGCCGGCCCGGTAGGGGTGCCCCACGCGGTCTTGCTCCGAGCCCTCCAGCCCGTCCGGGGATTGGAGCTGATGGCCCGCCGGCGCGGGCTGAAGGCCGACGCGCGGGCGCAGGTGGCTGCGTGGGAGGCGGCGATGGGGCCTGCTGTGCTCCGGCCCTGGACCGGCATCCCCGCCCGGCCGCCCCAGCCCGTCCGGCTCCTCACCTCCGGCCCTGCCCGGCTCACCCAGGCCTTGGCTGTCTCCCAGGCCCAGTACGGGTGGTCTTTCCGCACCTCGCCCTTACGCCTCGACCCGCCGCCCCACCCCGGGCCCTGGCCCATCCGCTCGGGGCCCCGCATCGGGGTGGAGTACGCGGGGGCGTGGAGCCAGAAGCCCTGGCGGTTCTGGATCGACGGCAATCCCTTCGTCTCCCGCTAAAGCCTTCCCCCTCCCGCGGCCCTTCGGGGTCCCCGGTCAGCGGCGGGTCCACCGGTCCCGCAGCCCATCGCCCACCAGGTGCAGGCCCAGGACCGTCAACACCATGGCGAGGCCCGGAGCCAGGGCTGGATAGGGCGAGAGGGCGATGAAGCTCTGGGCCTCCCGGAGCATCCGCCCCCAGCTGGGCCAGGGCGGCTGGATGCCCAGCCCCAGGTAGCTCAAGCCCGCCTCTGCCACCACCGCCCGGGCGAAGGTGAGGCTGGCCTCCACCAAGAGGAGGGGCTCCAGGTTGGGGAGGAGGTGATGGCGGAAGAGCCGCCCGGGCCCTGCGCCCACCGCCCGGGCCGCCTCCACCAGAGGGCTCTCCCGCAGGGAGAGGAGGCCCGACCGGGTCAGCCGGGCGAAGGCGGGCACCGCCGCCAGCCCCAGGGCCAGGGTGGTGCTCACCGCTCCCGGCCCCATCACCGCCACCAGCATCAAGGCCAGCAAGACGGAGGGAAAGGCGGCCAGGGCATCGATGAGGCGCATCAGGACCTCGTCGGTCCAGCCCCGCCCCAGTCCGGCCAGGGTCCCCAAAGCGACGCCCGCCCCAGCTCCGATGAGAACCACCGCCAGGCCGACGCCCAGGGTGGTCCGGGCGCCCACCATCACCCGGCTGAGGAGGTCCCTGCCGAAGGGATCGGTCCCCAAGGGGTGAGCCCGGCTGGGGGGCGCGAGCCGCTCGGTCACCGCCATCTGGTTGGGGTCGTGGGGCACCCAGACCAGGCTCAGAAGGGCCGCCCCGGCCACCAGGGCCAGGAGGAGCCCCCCCGCCACCAGGTTCCACGGGGGGCGCCGCCTCACGGGTACCGCACCCGCGGGTCGACCACGGCGTAGAGGATATCGAGGAGGAGGCTGGTCAGGAGCACCGCGGCCGCCATGACCAGGACGATCCCTTGGAGGAGGGGGAGGTCCCGGGCGCCGATGGCCTGGAAGGCCAGGCTCCCCAGGCCGGGCAGGGCAAAGAGGTTCTCCACCACCACACTGCCTGCCAGAAGCTGGGTGAACTCGGTGCCCGCCAGGGTCAGGACGGGGATGAGGCTGTTCCGCAGGGCGTGGCGGGTCAGCACCCGCAGGGCGGGCAAGCCCTTCCCCCGGGCCGTCCGGACGTACTCCGCCCGGAGCACCTCCACCAGGCCGGCCCGGATCATCCGGGCCAGGGAGGCGGCCCGCCCCGCGGCCAGGGCCACCATGGGGAGGATCAAGGCGCGCCCCGCCGGGAGCAGCCCTTGGGACCACGGCGGGAAGCCGCCCGCGGGGAACCAGCCCAGGCGAACGGCGAAGCCGCTCATGAGCAGGAGCCCCAAGGCGAAGGACGGGATGGCTTGCCCCAACGCGGTGGCACCGCTCACCACCCAGCCTGCGAGGCCGTCCCGCCGCACCGCGGCCCAGGTGCCCAGGGGCACGGCGATGAGGCAGGCCAGGAGCATGCTGCCGGCAACCAGGGGCAGGGTGACGGCCAGCCCGGCCCCGATCAGCTCCCGGACGGGAACCCGGTAGATGAGGGAGGTGCCCAGATCCCCCTGGACCGCCCTGGCCAGCCAGGCGGCGAACCGGCTCAGGGGCGGCCGGTCCAGCCCCAGCTGGCGGCGCCAGGCGGCCAAGGCTTCCGGGGATGGGTCCAAACCCAGCATCACCTGGGCCGGATCCCCCGGCAGGACCAGAAGGACCAGGTAGCTCAAGGCCGCGGCCAGGCCCAGGGTGATCAGAAAGGTGAGGCTCCGGCGGAGGAGGTACCCGTGCACCGCTCCATGGCTCCCTACCGGCTGCCCCGGCGGCGGGCCGTGGGCAAGCGGTCCAGGTAACTGGGATAGGGGCCGACGCTCTCCGCGTGGAGGATGGCGTGGATCACCGCCCGGCTGACCGCGTCCGCGGCCGCCGCGCCGACGCGGGTGAGGATGGGGGCGACAGGGGGATCCCCGCGGCCGGTGGCCAGGGCAAAGAGGACATCGCCGTCAAAGGGCGTGTGGACCGGCCACAGGGCCCGGGCCAGGCCGTCGTGGGCCATCTGGGCCACCTTGGTGGCCTGGGCTTTGGTCAGGGGCAGGTCGGTGGCCACCACGCCGATGGTGGTCTGCTGGCCCAGGACCGCGGGCCCCTCGAGGGGGTCGGGCAAGGGGAGCCCCGGATCGTCGGGCCGGGGATCGGCCAGACCGCCGAACTCCTCCCCCAGTTCCAGAGAGCGGGCGTAGAGCCGGCCGGTGCGGGGATCGCAAGGCAGGCCCAGCGCGTTGACGGCCACCAACGCGGCCACGGTACCGATCCCTTCCAGGACGACACTGGCACTGCCCACGCCGCCCTTCAGACCCCCGGCCACCGCGCCCGTGCCCGCCCCCACGTTCCCCTGGGGAACGGGGCCCCGTCCAGGAGGAGCCAGGGCCGCCTGAACCGCCGCCGCCCCGTCTTCCCGGCCCGGGGGCTGGTCAACAGCCCCCCGGCCCAGATCGAAGAGGATGGCGGCGGGGACAATGGGCACCACCCGGCCGCCCCCCACCGGGAACCCCACCTGGCGCCCGGCCAGGATCTCCATCACCCCGCCGGCCGCATCCAGGCCGAAGGCACTGCCCCCGCTGAGGACGACAGCGTGGACCCGCTCCACCAAATGAACAGGATCGAGAAGGGCCGTCTCCCGGGTGCCGGGCGCGGACCCCCGGACGTCCACCCCGGCCACCGCGCCCTCCTCACACAGGATGACGGTCGTGCCCGTCAGCCGGTCCCGGTGGGTGGCATGGCCCACCCGCAGGCCCGCCACGTCCGTCAGGGTGTTGGTCGGTCCTGGATGCATGGCTCCCCCTCCCCGGCGGTGCCAGGCTTGGCCCCGGCGCCCTTCCCGTATTGCGGCAGCGGCCGGCGGAAATCCTCCTCCCGCGGCCCCGGGCGGCCCGGTCAGAGGGCCCGTCGGAGCGCGGCCAGCTGCTCCCGCTGGACCTGGAGGAGGCGACGGAGGAGCTTGGCCAAGGTCCAAGGCTCCGGCACCGCCTGGCCCTCCCGCTGGTGAAGGGTCACCTGGGTCCAGGCGTCCGGGGACTGGCGCTCCAGGCCGGCCAGAACCGCCTGCCTGAGGTTTCGGAGGGCCTCCAGGGGCTCCTCCCCCTCTCCGGGCGGCGGGTTCAGGCCAAAGACGGCCGCGTCCGCCCGCTGGAGGGTGAGAAGCCGGTCCAAGATCTGGTTGGGCGCCGGGGCCCCCGGGCGAGCGGGCCGGCCCATCACCTCCGGCGGGAGGGGCGTGACGAGGTCCGCCAGGTCCTCCTCAGCCCACGCCCAGCGGGTTCGGAAGGACTCGAGGGCGGCATCGTCGAGCGGGGCCTGTTCCGCCTCGAAGAGGGCCCAGGCGTGCGGCGCTTCCAGATCGTGGGGAACGGCCACCCGCTCCACCACCCGGACCCGGGGCGGTCCGCCGCGGAAGGGCCGCTCCCCGTGGGTCCAGAGCCACCGCCCGAATTTCCACAGGGCCACGGGCGCTTCCCGCAGGGCCTGGTCTTCCGCCGAGGCCCGGTGGATGAAGCCCGGGTGCCCCAGGGCATGCACCACCGTCCCGCCGCCGGGGCCTACCTCCAGGACCAGGTCCACCTCGGCGGTCAGGGGGCCCACCTGCACCCCCAACCTGCGGCTCATGGCCATGCCTCCCCCAACCTAGACCCGGGCCCCCGCCTGGCCGCCGGGCTGGGCCTCGCGGGCCCGAGCGGCCGCCCGGTTGATGGTGGCGAAGCCCCCGTAGAGGATCAGGAAGCCCAGGGCCATCATGATCCAGAAGGTTCCCGGCACGCCCAGCCGGGCCAGGCTCCCCGCCATCCCCAGGAGGATCACGCCCAGGGCCAGGAGGAGGTTGCCCACCGCGAAGCCCTTTCCGTCAGGTGTGTAACGGCTGCGCAGGGCCGAGCGGATGGCCAGGGCGGCGACGGCCACCACCCCGAAGGTGTTGGAGAGGATCAACGCCGCCAGGGGCAGGCCTGCCAGGTCGAGGACATCCTGCCCGGGACCACCGTCCAGGCGGGCCAGGGCTTCCCCATCCAAGGGCGCGCCCATCACCCCCACGCTGGCCACCACCCCGGTCAAGACCACCAGGGCCGCCACCCAGCGGGACCGGTCGGGCCCGTAGTGGAGGTAGACGCTGCCCAGCCCCATGACCGGGGCCATCCAGAGGGCCCCCGCCAGGTAGTAGAGACGGAAACCGGCGGCACTCCCCCGGAGGGCGGCCAGATACCCCGCGGCGCCCAAGAAACCCAGGGCCAGGGCGATGGCCCAGAGGAGCTGGTGCGCCTTCCGGCGAGCCCGGTACTGGCCCACCAAGGCGACGGTGAAGACCAACGCGACCAGGGCGACGATGCTTGGGTAGAGCACCGACTCTCTCCTCCCTTGGGGCCGGGCCGGGGCATGGCTGCCCCTGCAGGGGAACATTCGACCCCCTGGAGGCCCGCGCCTGCTCCGGGGGCTGGGCCCAGGCCGCCAGGGCTTCCGCTGGGCCCTTTCGGGGGCTATGCTGAAGGGGAAGTTGGTTGGGGGGAGTGGTATGGCGCAGAGCCAGCCGCGAAGCCAACACCCGGTGGAGGTCCCCCACCCCATCCGCCAGGTCTGCGGGCGGTTGCGGGAGGCGGGCTTCCAGGCCTACGTGGTGGGGGGCTCCATCCGGGACCGCCTCTTGGGCCGCCAGCCCCACGACTGGGACTTGGCCACCGATGCCCGGCCCGACCAGGTGCTGGCCCTCTTCCCCGACGCCCGGCCCACGGGGGTCGCCTTCGGAACCGTAACCGTTCCCCTGGCCTCCGAGGAGCCGCCCCATGAGGTGGAGGTGACCACCTTCCGGGCCGACCTGGAGTACCGGGACGCCCACCGGCCCACCCGCGTCGCGTTCACCGGGGATTTGACGACGGACCTGGCCCGCCGGGACTTCACCATCAACGCCCTGGCCTACGACCCCCTGACAGGAGAGCTGGTCGACTTGTGGGAGGGCCGGGAGGATCTGGCCCAGGGGCGGATCCGGGCCGTGGGCGAGCCCCTGGCCCGCCTCCGGGAGGACCCTCTGCGGAGCCTCCGGGCCATCCGCCTGGTGGCCCAGCTGGGCTTCCAGATCGAAGAGGCGACCCGTCAGGCAGCCCAAGCCCTGGCCCACCGGCTCACCCTGCTCAGCGCCGAGCGGATCCGGGACGAACTCCTCCGCATCCTGGCCGGTCCCCACGTGGCCCAGGCCCTCTGGGAGGCGAGCCACCTGGGGCTCTTGGAGACCATCCTGCCCGAACTGGCCCCCGCCCGGACCTTCCCCCAGGGGAAGCCCAACGCGCCCACCCTTCTGGACCACCTGATCCAGACGGTGGCCGCCTGCCCCCCCGACCCCGTCCTCCGCCTGGCCGCGCTCCTCCACGACGTGGCCAAGCCCCAAACGGCCCAGCGGCTGGCCGACGGCCGGCTGGTCTTCCACGGCCACGACGTGGCGGGCGGGGAGGTGGCCGCCCAGATCGGCCAGCGGCTCAAGCTGGACCGCCGCCGCCGGGAGGTGGTGGCCAGCCTCGTCCGCTGGCACATGGTCTCGGGGCCTGACGTGGGGAAGAAGGCGATCCGCCGCTGGATGACCCAAGCCCCTCGTCTGGAGGGGGAAGAGACGGGCGAGGCCTGGATCCGGCGGCTCATCGCGCTCCGCCGGGCGGACCACATCGCCAGCGGCCACGGCCCCGAGAACCCCTTCGCCGACCACCTGGAGGCGTTGCTGGCGGAGGTGGTGGCCGAGGATTCCGCCTTCACCGTCCGGGACCTGGCCCTAGACGGCCACGATGTGATGGCCCTCCTCCAGATCGGCCCCGGGCCCGCCGTCGGCCGCGCGCTCGCCTACCTCCTGGACCGGGTCCTGGAGGATCCCACCTTGAACACACGGGAGCGCCTGGCCCGGCTCCTCCTGGAAGACCCGCCCCCCGAGCTCCAGCCCGAGTCGGAGACCCCACCCTAGGCGGGCAGGAGCGGGCTCCCACCGTCGAGAGGAGCGCTGGGACGGGTTGGCCCGTACAATGCTTGCAGAGCGCCGTTCCCCAGCCGGCCCGGATGCCAGGAACCTCCTGGACTCCGTATATCTGCCAACCCAGGGAACATCCTAGCAACGGAGCCCCGGCCAGGGTGCCGGTCGGACCGGTCAGAACGGTGGAATTTGGACGGTTCTGATAGGAGGAATGGAACGCGCCGCGGTGAAAGACGCGGAACACAGCCTCGAGAAGCCTGTCACGCCTCGCTCGTCTCCCTTGGCAGCAGCAGCCCCACCATCCCTCCTGCCCCCACCTTGGCCAGCACTGCCCCAACCCGTTGCCACCGCGGCCCGGACCCATGGGTCCCCAGGGCCCCACGTCCGCACCGACCATCCGGGTATCCCGCCCCGTCCACGAGCAGCATGCTGACCGGCCTGCCTCTCCCCGATCGGCCCCACGGTCCGCTCTGACGAACTGGGACCCTACGTGAGGGAGGGTGAGACGCCTTGGATCTTGCCAAGCGGCTGGAGGCCTACCGCCAACAGGAACAGCACCTCTCCTGGGAAGGGACCTTCGCCGAGTACTTCGAGATGGTCACCCGCAACCCCAAGCTGGCCCGCCACGCCCATGCCCGCATCTACGATATGATCATCTCCCACGGTGTGGAAGAGGTGGATGGCCACCGCCGGTACCGCTTCTTCGAACAGGAGCTGTTTGGCCTGGAACGGCCTTTGGAGCGCCTGGTGGAGGAGTACTTCCATGCGGCCGCCCGACGGCTGGACGTCCGCCGCCGGATCCTGCTCTTGATGGGTCCTGTCTCGGGCGGTAAGTCCACCATCGTCAACATGCTCAAGCGGGGACTGGTCCAGTACACCCGCACCGACGAGGGGGCGGTCTACGCCATCAAGGGCTGCCCCATGCACGAAGACCCTCTCCACCTGATCCCCCACGAGCTCCGCCCCGAGGTGGAGCGGGACTTCGGCATCAAGATCGAGGGCTCCCTCTGCCCCTCGTGCCAGCTCATGGTCCGGGAGCACTACCGGGACCAGATCGAGGAGGTCCTGGTCCACCGGATCGTCTTCTCGGAAGAGCAGCGGATCGGCATCGGCACCTTCCAGCCCTCGGACCCCAAGAGCCAGGACATCGCCGACCTGACGGGGAGCATCGACTTCTCCACGGTGACCGAGTACGGCTCTGAGTCCGATCCCCGGGCCTACCGGTTCGACGGCGAGCTGAACATCGCCAACCGCGGCATCATGGAGTTCCAAGAGATGCTGAAGGCCGACGAGAAGTTCCTTTGGAACCTCCTCTCCCTCTCTCAGGAGGGGAACTTCAAAGCCGGCCGCTTCGCCCTCATCTCCGCGGACGAGTGCATCATCGCCCACACCAACGAGGAAGAGTACCGCGCCTTTGTGGCCAACAAGAAGAACGAGGCCCTCCACTCCCGGATCATCGTCATGCCCATTCCCTACAACCTCCGGGTCTCCGATGAGGTCCGCATCTACGAGAAGCTGGTCCGCCAGTCGGATCTGCGGGAGGTGCACATGGCCCCCCACGCCCTGAGGGTGGCGGCCATCTTCTCCATCCTCTCCCGTCTCAAGCCCTCCAAGAAGCAGGGAATGGACCTGGTCAAGAAGATGAAGCTCTACGACGGCGAGGAGGTGGAGGGCTTCAAGCCGGCGGACGTGGAGGAGCTCCGGGCTGAATTTCCCAACGAAGGGATGGACGGGGTCGACCCCCGCTACGTCATCAACCGGATCTCCAGCGCCTTTGTCACCCGGTCGCGGCCCTGCATCGGCCCCCTGGACGTGCTCCGGGCCCTCAAGGACGGCTTGGATCAGCACCCCTCCATCACCGAGGAGGAGAAGGAGCGGCTCCTGGGCCTGGTGGCCATCGCCCGTCAGGAGTACGACGAGCTGGCCAAGAAGGAAGTGCAGAAGGCCTTCGTCTACTCCTTTGAAGAGTCGGCCCGGACCCTCTTCGAGAACTACCTGGACAACGTGGAGGCCTACTGCAACACCCAGAAGGTGAAGGACCCCATCACCGGCGAGGAGATCGACCCCGACGAGAAGCTGATGCGCTCCATCGAGGAGCAGATCGGCGTCTCCGAAAACGCCAAGAAGAGCTTCCGGGAAGAGATCCTGATCCGGATGTCCAGCTACGCCCGGCGGGGCCGCCGGTTCGACTACACCTCCCACGAGCGGCTGCGGGAGGCCATCGAGCGGAAACTCTTCGCGGACCTGAAGGACGTCATCCGGATCACCACCTCCACCAAGACCCCCGACCCTGAACAAATGAAGAAGCTGAACGAGGTGAGCGCCCGCCTCATGGAGGAGCACGGCTACTGCCCCATCTGCGCCAACGAGCTCCTCCGCTACGCGGGCAGCCTCCTGAACCGTTAGGCGCGCCACAACGCGCGGGAGCACCGTGAGGGGGGAGCGCCATGGCCGACCGGCTCTTGGTCGTCTCCAGGGAGGACTGGTCCCTCCACCGCCAGGGGGAGCTGGATCAACAGCGGCACCAGGAGAAGGTCCGGGAAGCGATCCGGGAGAACCTGGCGGAGCTGGTCAGTGAGGAGAGCATCATCCTCTCCGACGGGCGGAAGGTGGTGAAGGTCCCCATCCGCTCGCTGGAAGAGTACCGGTTTCGCTTTGATCCCTACCAGGGCGAGCACGCGGGCTCGGGCCCCGGGGGGACGGAGGTGGGGCACATCCTGGGGCCCGCCCGCCCGGATCGGGGCGAGGCCGGCCCAGGGGCGGGTCCGGGGGCGGGGGATCAGCCGGGGGTGGATTACTACGAAGCGGAGGTGACCGTCGACGAGCTGGCCGAGCTGATCTTCGCCGACCTGGGGCTGCCCAACCTGCAGCAGAAGCGGCGGGCCCACCTGGAGAACCCCAGCGTGGAGTTCACCGATGTGCGGAAGCAGGGCCTGCAGGCCAACCTCGACAAGCGGCGCACCCTCTTGGAAGCCCTGCGGCGCTCGGCCCGCCAGGGCCGCCGGGGCTTGGACGGCATCCGCCGGGAGGACCTCCGTTACAAGACGTGGGAGGAGCACCACCGGCCCATCGCCTCCGCGGTGGTCCTGGCCATGATGGACACTTCGGGCTCCATGGGCACCTTCGAGAAGTACATCGCCCGCAGCTTCTACTTCTGGATGGTCCGCTTTCTCCGGACCTGCTACCGGGATGTCCAGATCGTCTTCATCGCCCACGACACCCGGGCCCGGGAGGTGACGGAGGAGGAGTTCTTCACCAAGGGCGAGTCGGGCGGCACCAAGTGCTCCGCCGCGTACGAGAAGGCCTTGGAGATCATCGACCAGCGCTTTCCGCCCGCGGAATACAACATCTACCCCTTCCACTTCTCCGACGGTGACAACTTCCCGTCGGACAACGTCCGCTGCGTGAAGCTGATGAGCGAGCTTCTGGAGCGGTCCAGCGCGGTGGGCTACGGCGAGATCACCAGTTCCCGGTATTACCGGGAGAGCACCCTGATGGCCGCCTTTGAACGGCTCCAGGATCCCCGTTTCACCTGCGTCCAGATCCGCTCCAAGGAGGAGGTTTACCCCGCCTTGAAGCGCTTCTTCCGGCGGACTGAGCCGGTCCCGGGGGGGCTCGTGGGATGACCCCGGCGGAGCTGGCCCTCTTCGAACGGCGGTTGGAGGAGATCGACCGGATCGCCCGGTCCCTGGGCCTGGACTACTACCCGGTCCGCTTCGAGGTGGTGCCGGCCCAGGTGATGTACACCTTCGGGGCCTACGGCATGCCCCGCCGGTTCAGCCACTGGAGCTTTGGGAAGGCCTACCACCGGATGAAGACCGAGTACGACTTCAACCTGAGCCGGATCTACGAGCTGGTGATCAACGCCAACCCGGCTTACGCCTTCCTGCTCGAGGGGAACAGCCTCCTCCAGAACCTGGTGGTGGCCGCCCACGTCCTGGCGCACGTGGACTTCTTCAAGAACAACGCCCGCTTCCGGCGGACCGCCCGGGATATGGTGGAGACCATGGCGGTCCACGCGGAGCGGATCCGGGCCTATGAGTTCAAGTACGGCCGGGAGGCGGTGGAGCGCGTCCTGGACGCGGCTCTGGCCATCCAGGATCAGGTGGATCCCTACACCGACCCCTGGGCCCGCGAGCCCGAGGAGGAACCGAACCTGCCGGAGCGGAGCCCGGCTGACGGTGCAGCCCAGGACCCCTACGCCGATCTGTGGGCCCTGGACCGGTGGCTGCCCGGCGGCACCGGTGAGGAGCGCCAAGAGAGCCCACCCGCCCAGCCCACCCGGCGGGCCTTCCCCCGGCGGCCCGTCAAAGACCTGGTCCGGTTCATCGCGGAGGCGTCCCCCATCCTGGAGCCTTGGGAGCGGGACGTGCTCCTCATGATCCGCCAGGAGATGCTCTACTTCTGGCCCCAGTTGGAGACCAAGATCATGAACGAGGGGTGGGCCACCTACTTCCACACAAGGATCATGCGGGCCCTGGACCTCTCCGACGCGGAGGCCTTGGAGTTCGCTCAGATGCACGCGGGCGTCATCCAGCCCTCCCCCCACCAGATCAACCCCTACCTTCTGGGCCTGAAGCTCTTCGAGTCCATCGAGCGGCGGTGGGACCACCCCACCCCCGAGGAGCGGGAGCGGTGGGGCCGACAGGGGGGCGAGGGGCGGGCCAAGATCTTCGAGGTCCGGGAGACGGAGACGGACCTCTCCTTCATCCGCAACTACCTGACCAAGGAGCTGGTGGAGGAGCTGGACCTTTACCTCTACGCTCAGGTGGACGGCCACTGGCAGGTGGTGGAGAAGGACTGGGAGCGGGTGCGGGATCACCTGGTCCAGAGGCTGACCCACTGCGGCATCCCCTACATCGTGGTGGAGGATGGCGACTACCGGGGCCGGGGCGAGCTTCTCCTCCGCCACCGCCATGAGGGGTGGGATCTGGACCGGCGGTATGCCCTGAAGACCTTGGAACACCTCTACCGCCTCTGGGGGAAGCCCGTCCACCTGGCCACCGTGGAACAGGGGCGGGAGCGGGTCTACGTCTTCGACGGCGAGAGCGCCGCGAGCCCGTGAGTCGGGCACCTCGCCTCCCAGGAGATACTAGCCCCCGGGAGGGATGGCCGTGAGCCAGGAGCCGGACCGGCAGATACTCCTTGCCTTCTTCCCCTCCCGGGCCCAGGCCGAGGCGGCGAAGGCGGCCCTCGGGGCAGCGGGCTTCCACCAGCTCCACATCGACCGGGTGAGCCGCCACGCCAGGGGAGACGCCTCCATTCTGACCAACCCCCTGACGGGCAGCTTCACCAGCCTGGCCCCCGGGGGCGGAGACGGCCCCGAAGAGGCGGGCGCTCCCCTGATGGGGCCCGTCCCTGGGGCCGGTAGCTCCGGCCTGGAAACCGACGCCCCCGAGAAGGGCTACCTGCTCACCATCGTCGCCCCCGCCCGGGAGCTGGACCGGGCGGAGCTGGTGGTCCGGGAGCACGGCGGGCTCCTCTAACCGGCTCCCCGGGCCCCGGCCTGGATGGCCCGGTCGAGGATCTCGGCGATGTGGAGCACCTGAACGGGCGCCGTCGCCGGCGCGCCGCCCACCCGCCCTTGAGCGAGCCGCCGGGCCCCCATCAAGAGCTGGAGGTGGCAGGGGGTGTTGGCCACCGCCAGGACCGAAGCCCCCACCTGGGCCACCTGGGCCATCTTAGCATCCAAAAGCTCCCGGCTCATAGCCGGCTGGGTGAGGGTGTAGACGCCGCCTGCGCCACAGCACTGGGCCGCGCCAGGCAGCTCCACGTACCGGAGGCCGGGCACCCGCCGGAGGAGGCGCCGGGGCGGATCGACCACCCCTTGCACATTCCGCAGGTGGCACGAGTCCTGGTAGGTGACCGCCGCCTCGAAGGGCCCCAGCTCGGGAAGGGGCAGCTGGTCCACCAGCTCGGTGAAGTCCCGGCATCGGCTGGCGAAGGCCTGGGCCCGCTCAGCCCACTGGGGATCGCCGGCCAGCCAGTCGGGGTACTCCTTGAGGGCCGCGCCGCAACCACCCGCCACGTTCACGATCCAGTCGGCCTCCACCTGCTCGAAGACCTCGATGTTCCGCCGGGCCTGAGCCAAGGCGGCCTCCCGGTCCCCCAGGTGGGCGTGGACCGCCCCGCAGCACCCCTGGCCGGGCGGGATGAGGACCTGGCAGCCCGCCGCCTCCAGAACCCGGATGGCCGCCTGGTTGACGTGGTCCAGAGCGATGGCCTGCACACACCCGGAGAAGAAGGCGACCCGTGGACCGTTCCCCAAGGGGGCCTTCCCCCTGGCGGGCCCGTCCGCCCGCTCCGGGCTGGGCAGGGAGGCCTCCAGCTCACCCAAGGGCGGCAGGAGCCGTTCCAAGACCCCCGTCCGACGGATCAGGCCCTGGAGCCCCAGGGCGCGGTAGAGGCGGTAGAGCCACCGGCTCAGGCGGAGCCCCCAGGGGCGGCCCAAGAGGCCCCGGAGAACAACCCGCCAGGCAACCCCTTCCAGCCAGGGGCGGGGCCGCCGGGGCTCCAGCTCCGCCCGGCTCGCCTCCAGGATCTGGCCGTAGGGGACCCCGGCCGGGCAGGCAGGCTCACAGGCCCGGCAGCCGATGCACAGGTCCAACGCGGGGAGGATGGCCGCCGGATCCAGCCACCCTTCCGCGGCCGAGCGGACCAGGTGGATCCGCCCCCGGGGGCTTTGGGTCTCCAAGCCTGTCACCTGGTAGGTCGGGCAGGCGGCCAGGCAGAAGCCGCACCGCATGCACTGGACCGCCGCCTCCAGGGGGAGCCGGAGGGTCTCGGGATCCCGCAGCTTGAGCGGCCCGCTCATCCCTGCCTCACCACCAGGCGACGGGGGCGCTGGCGGGGCAAGATCTTCCCCGGGTTGAGCAGGTTCTGGGGGTCCAGAGCCTCCTTGATCGCCCGCATGGCCGCCATCCCCGCGGGGCCGACCTTCCACTCCAGGTAGTTCTGCTTGGCCAGGCCCACCCCGTGCTCACCGGTGATGGTCCCGCCCAGTTGGATGGCCGCCCGGAAAATGTCCTCGAAGGCAGCCTCCACCCGGGCCATCTCCTCCCGGTCCCGCTCGTCGGTGAGGCAGGTGGGGTGGAGGTTGCCGTCGCCCGCGTGGCCGAAGGTGCAGATGGTCACCCGGTGCCGGGCCGCCGCCTCCTGGATGGCCTGGAGCATCTCCACCAGGCGGGCCCGGGGCACGGTGGCGTCCTCCAGGATGGTGGTGGGGCGGATCCGAGCCAGGGCGGAAAGGGCTGCCCTGCGGGCCGCCATCAGGCGGTCGCCCTCCTCAGGGCTGGCGCCCACCTCCACCCGGACCGCCCCCGCCTCCCGGCAGATGGCCGCCGCCGCGGCGATGTCGTTGGCCACCTGCTCTTCCGGACCGTCCTGGCCGATGAGGAGGACGGCCTGCGCGTCAGTGGGAAGACCCACCCGGGCGAAGGCCTCCACCGCCTGGATGGTGCCCTGATCGAGGAACTCTAGGGTGGCGGGGAGCATGCGGGCGGCGATGATCCGCTCCACGCTCCGAGCCGCCTCCTCCAGGCGGGTGTAGACAGCCAGGGCCACCTGGCGGGCCGGCGGCAGGGGAATCAGCCGGAGGATGATCCGGGTGATGATGGCCAAGGTCCCCTCCGAGCCAACCAGGAGCCGGGTCAGGTCGTAGCCGGCCACATCCTTGACGTTCTTGCCCCCGGTGGTGATCCGCTCACCGTTGGCCAGCACCGCCTCCAAGCCCATGACGTAATCGCCGGTGACACCGTACTTCAACCCCCGCAGGCCCCCGGCGTTCTCCGCCACGTTCCCGCCGATGGTGGAGACGGCCACACTCCCCGGATCGGGCGGGTAAAAGAGACCCTCCGCCTCCACCTGCCGTTGGAGCTGGGCCGTGATCACCCCTGGCTCCACCGTCACCGTCAGGTTCTCCCGGTCCAGCTCCAGGATCCGGTTCATCCGGGTCATGACCAAGACGATGCCGCCCTCCACAGGGACCGTCCCGCCCGAGAGGTTGGTCGCCTGGCCCCGGGGGAGGAGGGGGATCCCCTCCCGGGCGGCCAGCCGGACCACCGCCTGGACCTGCTCCGTCGCCCCAGGGAAGACCACCGCATCGGGCAGGGACCGGTACCCAGGGGCCCCGTCGTAGGCGTAGGCCGCCCGGTCCGCCTCGCTGTCCAAGACCCAGGCGGGGCCGACGATGGCCCGAAGCTCATCCACAACCCGCGGGTCGAGCATGCACGCACTCCTCTCCCTTCCCCGGCGCCGCCGGGGTGCCAGCCCTTTCGCCGTCTTCTGTCCTCTGGTTCCGCGCCGGGCGGCCGGGGGCCTGCAGCCTGAAACCCGCCGGGCGCACCCGCGCCGGGACCGATCTTGGCCCGGGGAGTGAGGCCGGGTTGCATCTCCTGGAGGGGTTTCCGTATAATTGGGTGTGCATAACCCGCCTCGAGACCAGCTGAATCGCTGAATCGCGCCCCACGGGTGCGAGCGGGGGACCCAACCTCTTCGGGGTGAATCTCCGGCCTGGGCCGGGGAAGGGCGAACTCTTGCCGCCCGAACCCGTCAGCTAACCCCGCAAGCGTTGCAAGGGAGTGCGGCTGGTTGGTCGTCACCTGCCGCGTGGCGGCACCTGCACGGAGGTCTCTCAGCCAACTCCCTGCGTGGTCAACCGGGGCCCATCCTGTGATGTGAGGAGGTTGTGGCATGCCTCACCGGGACTTTCTGCGCGTCGCCGTGCTGGGCGCCGGCCATGGCGGTCAGGCGATGGCCGGTTGGATGGCTTGGCAAGGGCACCAGGTCCGGCTCTTCAACCGCTCGGCCGAGGCTCTGATGCCCCTCCGCTCTGGGCTGACCCTCGAGGGTGTGGTCTCGGGCCACGTGCGGCTGCAGGTGACCACCCACATCGATGAGGCCCTGGACGGGGCCGACCTGGTGATGGTGGTGACACCGGCCACGGCCCACCGGCCCCTGGCCTACCGGATGGTTCCTCACCTCTCGCCCGAGCAGGTGGTCCTCCTCCACCCCGGCCGGACGGGCGGGGCCCTGGAGGTGGCCCGGATTCTGGCGGCTGCCGGCCTTCCCAACGTGGTGGCGGAGGCGGAGACCTTCCTCATGGCCAGTCGTGTCGAGGCGCCGGGGACCGCGCGGATCTACCAGATCAAGCAGCGGGTCCGGGTGGCGGCGGTGCCGGCCCACCAGACGCGGCGGGTCGTCGAGCTGCTGCAGAAGATCCACCCGGCCTTCGTGCCCGCCCGGAACGTGTTGGAGACGAGCCTGCAGAATATCGGCGCCATCTTCCACCCCGCGCCCCTCCTGCTCAACTTGGGCCGGGTTCAGGCAGGCCTCCCCTTCGACCACTACCATGAAGGGATCACCCCCGGGGTGGCGGCGGTGATGGAAGAGGCCGACCGGGAGCGGACCGACCTGGCCGCCCGGTTGGGGGTGGAGGTCCTGTCGGCCCGCCAGTGGCTGCGGAAGGCGTACGGTGTCGACGGCCGGAACCTCTACGAGTCCATTCAGGCCAACCGGTCCTACCGGGGCCTGAAGGCCCCCCAAACCGACCGGCACCGCTACCTGACGGAGGATGTGCCCACGGGGCTGGTCCCCATGGTCTCCCTGGGGAAGGCCCTGGGCCTGCCCATGGCCGTCATGGAGTCCCTGGTCCGGATGGCTGAGTGCCTCCACCGGGTGGAGTACAGCGCCACCGGCCGTACGGTGGAGAGTCTGGGCTTGGCGGGTCTGGGCCCGGCAGCCATCCGGCGCACGGTGGAGCTGGGCTTCGCCCCTCAGGCCCACCGGGCGGGGATGGAAGGCTGACCCAAGGGCGCCGGAACACGTGAGCTTCGTATAGGCTCCCGTTCCCTGTCGCAAGGTAGGGGCGAGGCCGTTCGAGGCCCGCCACTGCCATGATCCGTTGGTTCCGACGCATCGGACTCGGGGTTTTGATCCTGCTCCTTCTGGTCCTGGTGCTGGTGGTGGTCAACAGCTACCGTCTGGTGGCTGGCTTGGACCCGGACGCGCCGCCCCAGGCGGCCGTCCTTCTGGACCGGGAGGGGCAGTTTTTTGCGTACGCTGGCTGGGGCGCCGTCCGACGGGTCTCGTTGGATGAGGTGCCCCTACACCTCCAGCAGGCGGTGGTGGCCGCGGAGGACAAGCGCTTCTACCAGCACCGCGGGGTGGACCTGATCGCCATCGGGCGGGCCATCTGGGCCAACCTGCGGGCCGGGTCCATCGTCCAGGGGGCCAGCACCATCACCCAGCAGCTGGCCCGCACCCTCTTCCTCACCACCGAGCAGACCCTCAGCCGAAAGGTCCAGGAGATGGTCCTGGCCCTCTTCCTGGAGCAGCGCTTCTCCAAAGAGGAGATCCTGGAGATGTACCTCAACCGGTACGAGTTCGGCGAGGGGGCGGTGGGCGTCGACGCGGCCAGCCGGACCTACTTCGGGCGCCCGCCCGAACAGCTTCACCTGGGCCAGAGCGCGCTCTTGGCCGGTATCCTCCAGGGGCCTTACCTGTACTCACCCTTCCGCAACCTGGACGGTGCCTTAGCCCGGCAGGCCTACGTGTTGGACCGCATGGTGGAGGACGGCTACGTCACCCGGGAGGAGGCGGCCGCCGCCCGGGAAGCCCCCCTCCAGTTGGCCCAACGGCCCTCCGGGGGCGAGCGGTACGTTACCGACTGGATCCGGTCTGAACTCGTCCGGCGGCTGGGCTCCAACCTGGTCCGGTACGGCGGGCTGGTGGTCCAGACCACCATCGATCCCCAGGTGCAAGCGGCCATGGAGGGGATCCTGGGCGAGCACCAGGGCGCCATCGTGGCCCTGGACCCCCAGACAGGAGGAGTCCTGGGCCTGGTGGGCGGCCGCAGCTACCGGGAGAGCCAGTGGAACCGGGCGACCCTGGCCGTCCGCCAGCCCGGGTCCGCGCTGAAGCCGATCATCTACGCCGCCGCCCTGGAACAGGGCTGGCAGCCCAACTGGCTGGTGGACGACCGGCCCCACCGGTTCGGCGAGTACGCCCCGGAGAACTACAAGGATGAGTACTGGGGCCCGGTCACCCTTCGCCAGGCCCTGGTCGATTCGCTCAACAACGGCTCCGTGTGGCTTTTGAGTCAGATCGGGGTGGAGGCGGGGATCGAGATGGCCCGGCGGCTCGGTCTCTCCCGGATCGGCGACGCCGACCGCCACCTGGGCCTGGTGCTGGGCGCCTTGGCCGAGGGCGTCACGCCGCTGGAGCTGGCCGCCGCCTATGCGGTCTTCGCCAACGGCGGCTACCGGGTGGAACCCCACGGCATCATCCGAGTCCAAGATGCTCAAGGCCGGGTCTGGATCGAGGAGGAGCCGGACCCCCGCCTGGTCCTCAGCCCACAGATCGCCTACCTGATCACCGACATGCTCCGGGGCGTGGTGGAGACGGGCACGGGGACCGCGGCGTGGCCCGGTCGGCCGGCCGCGGGGAAGACGGGGACCAGCGACGATCTGGTCAATGCCTGGTTTGTGGGGTACACGCCGGAGCTGGTGGCGGCCGTCTACCTGGGCAACGACGACGGCTCGCCCATCGCCGGCGGCGGGGGAACCCTGGCCGCCCCCTTGTGGGGCCGGTTCATCACCCGGGCTTTGGCCCACCGGCCGGTCCAGGCCTTCACCCCGCCCCCGGGGGTGGTCCCCGACGTGCTCATCGATCCCTTCACCGGCCTGCGGGCGAGCGAGCGCTGCCCCCGGGCCCAACCTCACGCCCTCCTCCGGGGCCAGGTGCCCAGCCGGTACGCGCCCTGCACCTGGGGCGCGCCCCAAGGGGAGGGGCTGCCGGCCAGCCGCGCGGCCTTCGAACGGGGCGAGGTGACCGTCGCCGCGGAGCCTGGCCGGCCCCGCTCCGGCTCCCTCTTCCCCCTTCTCCTTCCCCAGGCCCCCCGCCCCCAGGCCCCTGGGGCGGCGTCCGAGCGCGATGACGGGCTGCCCCGGCGCCCCGGGAGCCTTTCCGACCTCCTGCGCCGCCTCCTTCTCCCGGAGGAGGGGCCGGAGGCGGAGGCTTCCCCCGAGACACCCTGAGGAACAGCCCGCGGATCCACCAGCGCGCCACCGGACCGCCGCGGCGACGGACGGCCACGAAAACGGACGGCCAAAGGATGAGAGCAAGCCAGCAGGGCCCAGGTTCAGCGCTTGGAGAACTGGGGCGCCTTCCGGGCCTTCTTGAGGCCGTACTTGCGCCGCTCCTTCATGCGCGGGTCCCGGGTGAGCAAGCCCGCCCGCTTCAACGGCGTGTGGAACTCGGGGTTCAGGCTGCTCAGCGCCCGGGCGATGCCGTGCCTCAGGGCGATGGCCTGGGCGGCCACGCCCCCGCCGAGGAGCCGGGCCTGGACATCAAACTTCCCCTCGGTCTCGGTCACCTGGAAGGGACGGAGGATCTCCCGCTCCAGGGTCACCCGCCCGAAGTACTGGCTGACGGTCTGCCCGTTGACCCGGATCTCGCCCGTGCCCGGCATGAGCCAGACCTTGGCCACCGCGGTCTTGCGCCGCCCGGTGGCGTACGTGCGCTCGCTCACTTCGACTGCCATACCAACCCCACTCCTTTAGGAAAGCTGCAGCGGCTCGGGGTTCTGAGCCTGGTGCGGATGGTCCGGCCCGGGGTAGACCTTCAGCTTCTTGATCATCTGGCGGCCCAGGCGGTTGTGGGGCAGCATCCCCCACACGGCCCGCCGGATGGGCGCCTCAGGATGCCGCTCCCGCATCTGGCGAGCGGTCAGCTGCTTCAGGCCGCCGGGGTACCCGGTGTGCCAAAAGTACTTCTTCTTGTCCCACTTCTTGCCGGTCAGCACCACGTCCGCAGCGTTGATCACAATCACGTAATCCCCCGTGTCCAGGTGGGGGGTGTAATAGGGCTTGTGCTTCCCCCGAAGGATGGCGGCGATGCGGCTGGCCAGGCGGCCCAAGACTTGCCCGCGCGCGTCGACCACGTACCACTTCCGCTCAATCTCGTCCTTCTTGGGAACCACCGTCCGCTGGGTCACGCCCTGCATGGTCGAGCTCCTCCTCACCTACGGCACCCGCCCTCCAAATGGGGCGGTATGATGCTACCACATCGAGGCAAGCGGGTCAATCAGCTCGCCGATCGGGTCCCCAGGCCCTTCGACCCCGCCCGGTTGCTCGGGCGGGTAGCGGACCCGGACCAGGTACAAGCCCCACGGGGGCGCGGTTCCCACCGGAGGCTTCAGGTGGGGTTCTTTCAGGCGCCGGGTCAGGTCTGCCGGGGCCATCCGGCCCCGCCCCACCTCGACCAGCCCAGCCACCAGGCGGCGGACCATCCGGTACAGGAAGCCGTCCCCTTCCACCGCAACGACCAGCCACGGGGGCTGGGGAAGAAGATCCAAACGGTACACGGTCCGGACGGTGGAGCGGGCCGAAGAGCCGGTGCTGGCAAAGGCGGCGAAATCATGCCGTCCGGTGAGCCCCGCCGCCGCCTCCCGCATCGCCTCCAGATCCAACTCGCGGGGCACCCACCAGGCCCGGTGCCGGGCCAGGGCGGTCGGCTCTTTCCGGGTTAGGAGCAGGTACCGGTACTCTTTGGAGACCGCCCCGTACTGGGGGTGGAAGGAGGCCTCCGCCTCCCAGGACCGGCGGACCACCACCCCGTCCGGCAGGTGGCGGTTCAACGCCGGGGCGAACCGGTCGCCGGGAATGGAGCTGGTCGTGTCAAAAGCGACCACCTGGCCCAGGGCATGGACACCGGCATCGGTCCGGCCGGCCGCCAAGAGCCTGGGCGATTCGCCCGTCGCCCGCTGGACCGCCGCCCTCAGGGCGTCCTGAACGGTGACCCGGCCGCCGGGACGCCCCCGTTGGGATTGAAATCCCGCAAAACCCGTCCCGTCGTACTCGACGACGAGGACCACGCGCCGTTGGGGGCGCATCGATCACACCAGTTCGATGATGGACATGGGCGCGGCATCCCCGCGGCGGGGCCCCACCTTGACGATCCGCACGTAGCCGCCGTTCCGGTCCTGGTACCGGGGAGCCACCTCTTCGAAGAGCTTCCGGACGGGCTCCTTCCCCACTAAGTACCGGGCGGCCTGACGGCGGGCGTGCAGGGTGCCCTCCTTGCCCAAATGGATCATCCGCTCAGCCAACGGCCGGATGGCCTTGGCCTTCGCCTCGGTGGTCTGGATGCGCCCGTGGACGATGAGGGCGCTCACCTGGTTGCGGAGCAACGCGCGCCGGCTGGCTGCATTCCGGCCCAGCTTGTGTCGCTTCAACGCCATTCACCTCGCCGTGGTCACTACTCGTCCGCCGACCGCAAGGAGAGCCCGAAGTTGCCCAGCTTCTCCTTGATCTCCGCGAGCGACTTCTTGCCCAGGTTCCGGATCTTCAGCATGTCCTCTTCGGTCTTCCGGACGAGATCCTCGATGGTGTTGATGCCGGCCCGCTTCAGGCAGTTGTAGGAGCGGACCGACAGATCCAGCTCCTCGATGGGCAGCTCCAGGAGCCGGTCCTTCTCCTCCTCTTCCTTCTCGACCATGATCTCCACGTCGGCGGAGGTGTCGGTCAGAGCGATGAAGAGCTTCAGGTGCTCCGACATGATGCGGGCCGCCAGGCTGACTGCCTCGTCGGGAGCAATGCTCCCATCGGTCCACACATCGAGGATCAGGCGGTCATAGTCCGTCACCTGACCCACCCGGGTGTTCTCCACCTCAAAGTTCACCCGCGGCACGGGGGTGAAGATGGCGTCGAGAGGGATGAGGCCAATAGGCATCTCATCCTTCTTGTTCCGCTCGGCGGAGACGTATCCCCGGCCCTTCTCAAGGGTAATCTCCATGTAGAGCCTGCCGCCCTCGTCCAGGGTGGCGATGTGGAGGTCAGGGTTCAGGATCTCCACCTCGGGGCCGGCGATGATGTCCCCGGCCGTTACCTCGGCGGGGCCCTGGGCCTCCACCCGCACCTGCACCGGCTCGTCGACGTGCAGCTTCACCAAGAGCTGCTTCAGGTTGAGGACGATGTCCGTCGTGTCCTCGACCACGCCCGGGATCGTCGAGAATTCGTGGAGCACCCCGTCGATCCGCACCGCCGTAGGGGCCGCACCGGGAAGGGACGAGAGCAGGATCCGCCGGAGGCTGTTCCCCAGCGTGGTGCCGTAGCCGCGTTCCAGCGGTTCCACCACGAACCGGCCGTAGGTCGGCTCCAAGACCTCGCTGACGATCCGCGGCCGTTCGATCTCGATCATGCGCACCGTTGCCCCCCTTCAGACCAGGCCCTCAACCGGGCGCCCCTACCGGGAGTAGTACTCGACGACCAGATGCTCTTCCACATCGAGGTCGATCTGCTCCCGGCGCGGCAACTCCAAGACCTCACCCGAGTAGGTCTCGGGGCTGAAGCTGAGCCACTCAGGCACACCGCGCTGCTGGGCCGCTTCCACGTTGGCCTTGATCAGGTCCAGGTCCCGGCTCCGCTCCCGGATGCTGATGACGTCGCCGGGCTTGACCAGATAGGACGGAATGTCCACCTTCCGCCCGTTGACCGCCACGTGGCCGTGCATGACCAGCTGACGGGCCTGAGGACGGGAGACGCCGAACCCGAGGCGGTAAACCACGTTGTCCAGGCGCCGCTCCAAGATCTGCAGCAAAGTCTCGCCCGTAACACCCTTGGCCTTGGCCGCCATCTCGTAGTACCGGCTAAACTGGCGCTCCAGCACGCCGTAGATGCGGCGCAGCTTCTGCTTCTCCTGCAGGTGCAGGGCGTAATCCGACGCCTTCCGCCGCCGCTGCCCGTGCTGACCGGGCGGGTAGGTCCGCCGGGCCACGGGGCACTTGTCGCTGTAGCACTTGTCACCTTTGAGGTAAAGCTTCTCGCCCGCCCGCCGGCAGAGACGGCAAACGGGGCCGGTGTATCGTGCCATGCTGGATCCCTTCACCTCCTCACGTTAGACACGGCGCCGCTTGGGAGGACGGCAGCCGTTGTGGGGCACGGGGGTGACGTCCTTGATGGCGTTCACTTCCAAGCCGGCCGCCTGCAAGGAACGGATGGCGGCCTCCCGGCCTGAACCCGGTCCCTTGACGTAGACGTCGATCTCCCGCATGCCATGCTCCATGGCCATCCGCGCCGCCCGCTCCGCCGCCAGGCCGGCCGCGTACGGCGTCCCCTTACGGGCACCCTTGAAGCCAACGGTCCCGGCGCTGGCCCAAGCGATCACATTCCCCTGACGGTCGGTAATGGTGACCAGCGTGTTGTTAAAGGTTGACTTGATGTGGGCCACCCCGTACGCCACGTTCTTCCGTTCCCGGCGCTTCACCCGGGTGGTGCCCCGCTGTCTGGACATGCGCCTTCACCCCTCATGGAACCCGAGCTGACTGCTGGGCTGAACGGCCCCCTGGCCTGGCCTCACTTCTTCTTCTTCCGGATGCCGACCGTCCGCCGCGGGCCCTTGCGCGTCCGAGCGTTGGTGCGCGTCCGCTGGCCCCGGACCGGCAGGCCCCGGCGGTGGCGGAGGCCCCGGTAGCAACCGATGTCGATCAACCGCTTAATGTTGGCCTGGACCTCCCGCCGGAGGTCACCCTCCACCACGTGCTCCTTCTCGATGACCTCCCGGAGGCGGGTCACCTCGTCCTCGGTGAGATCCCGCACGCGCGTGTCGGGGTTGACGCCCGTCTTCGCCAGGATCTTGCGGGACGTCGACAAGCCAATGCCGTAAATGTAGGTAAGCGCCGCCTCCACACGCTTCTCTCGCGGGATGTCGACGCCGGCGATCCGCGCCATCGTCACACCCTCCTGACTAACCCTGCACCTGCTTGTGCTTCGGGTTCTCGCAGATAACCATGACCCGGCCGTGGCGCCGGATCACCTTACACTTCTCGCACCTGGGCTTCACCGAGGGCCGCACCTTCATCTGCACCCACCTCCCCACTGGGCCGGGCCGTCACCGCTTCCGGTAGACAATCCGGCCCCGGCTCAAATCGTACGGCGAAAGCTCAACGGTCACCTTATCGCCTGGGATGATTCGGATGTAGTGCATCCGCATCTTCCCGGAAATGTGCGCCAGAACCCGGTGGCCATTCTCAAGCTCGACGCGGAACATGGCGTTCGGCAGCGGCTCAATCACGGTCCCTTCCATCTCGATCACGTCTTCCTTACCCACCCGTGCCATCACCTCCTATTCCGCGACGCCTGCCGGCTCCGATCGCTCTCCGGCGCTGGCCTCCTCGGCCAGCCACGCTTCGATGCGAGCCCGAATTTCCCGGTCGCTCACCGGCTCCCCCCGCATCAGCCGCTGGCCCAGATCCCGATCGACCTCCGCATGAAGCCACAGGTGCTTCAGGTTCTTCCGCTTGGGCTTGCTGAGCGGGTGGCGGTCGCCGTCGCTCACCAGCACCATCCGCTCATCGGCCAAGCCGACCACCATGTAGCACCGACCTGCGTCCCGCCCGGCTCGGGATGTCACCCGTCCGCCGAGCTCCGGCTTCCTGGCCATAACACCTCACCATCCCGCTCCCGACCCGGCTCACTCCCGCCGGGTCAGGATCTCGGGCCCATCGGGGGTGACGATGATGGTGTGCTCAAAGTGGGCCGCGAGGGACCCATCCACCGTCACCGCCGTCCACTGGTCGTCCAAGATCCGCACATGATGCTTCCCCATGGTGACCATCGGTTCGATGGCCAGGCACATGCCAGGTTTGATCCGGGGGCCCCGCCCCGGGGGGCCGAAGTTGGGCACCTGAGGTTCTTCATGCATCTCGCGCCCCACCCCGTGGCCGACAAAGTCACGCACCACAGAGAAGCCGCGGCGCTCAACCCAGGTCTGGATCGCATGCCCGATATCGGAGATGCGGTTCCCTGGGCGGGCGGCTTCGATTCCGCGGTACAGGGCCTCCTCCGTGGTCTGGAGAAGCCGCTGGACGTCGGGCGCGATGGCGCCGACGGGGTAGGTCCAGGCGCTGTCGCCCACAAAACCGTCTAAGGTCACCCCGATGTCCACCGAGACAATCTGGCCTTCCTCCAGCCGCCGGGAGCCCGGAATCCCATGGATCACCTCATCGTCCACGGAGGTGCAGATGCTTGCCGGGAACCCTTGGTACCCCTTGAAGGTCGGGATGCCGCCCGCCTTCCGGATCAGTTGCTCCACCGCCTCATCCAGCTCGGCGGTGGTCACGCCGGGACGGATCATCTCGGCCACCAGCGCATGCGCGTCGGCCACCAGCTTCCCGGCCCGGCGAAGCCGGCGGATCTCTTCGGACGACTTGAGAATGATCACCCTCCCGTCGCCGCCTTCCCTAGCGGATGAAGCCTTCGTAGTGGCGCATCAAGAGCTGCGCCTCCACCTGCTTCATCGTGTCCAGGGCGACGCCCACCATGATCAAGAGGCTGGTGCCGCCGAAGGACATAATCTGCATGGGCAACCGGGTGATGCCTGCCATCAGGTAAGGCAGCACCGCAATGAACGCCAGGAAGAGTGCCCCCAGCAGGGTGATGCGGGTGAGCACCCGGTCCAAGTACTCGGCCGTCGGCCGCCCGGGGCGCAAGCCGGGGATGAACCCGCCGTACTTCCGCATGTTGTCCGCCACATCCCGGGGGTTAAAGGTGACGGCCGTGTAAAAGTACGTGAAGAAGACCACCAGCAGCGCGTACACGATATTATACCCAACCCCGCCCAAGGCCAGCCAGTCGGTAAACCGCGCCAGCGAGGGGACGAACTGCCCCAGGGTCAAGGGGAAGGTCAGGATGGAGCTGGCGAAGATGACGGGGATGACCCCCGCCTGGTTGACCCGTAGGGGGATGTGGGTGCTCTGGCCGCCCATCACCCGCCGGCCCACCACCCGCCGGGCGTACTGGACCGGGATCCTCCGCTGCCCTTCCTGTACCATGACCACGCCGGCGATGACGACCACCGCCAGCACCAGGTAGAGGAGCAGGCTGAAGATGCTCACCCCGCCCTCTCCCACCGCCCGGATGGCGAAGCCGATCTGGGAGGGGAAGCGGGCCACAATCCCCGTGAAGATGATCAGGGAGACGCCGTTGCCAATACCCTTCTCGCTGATCTTCTCACCGATCCAGGTGAGGAAGAGGGAGCCCGCCGTCAAATTGACGACGATGACGGCCAGAGTGAAGAAGGTCGGGCTGGCGATCACACCGTAGCTGCGCGCCAGGGCCGTCAAACCGATGGCCTGCACGATGGCCAGGATGACGGTGCCGTAGCGGGTGTACTGGGCGATCTGCTTCCGACCCTCGATCCCCTCTTTGGCCAGCTCCTCCAACCGGGGAATGACCACCTGGAGCAGCTGCATGATGATCGAGGCGGTGATGTAGGGGTTGACGCCCATGGCAAAGAGGGCGAAGTTCCCCAACGCCCCGCCGGCGAACAGGTCGAGGAAGGCAAAGACGTTCCCGCCGCCGATGTCGAGCATCTCCCGCAAGGTGGCCGCGTCGACACCGGGCACGGGGATATAGGAGCCGATGCGGAAGACCACCAGAAGCCCCAGGGTGTACAGGATCTTCCGCCGGAGGTCCGAGATGCGAAACGCGTTGATGAGGGCTTCCAGCATCTCAGCCGATCACCTCGACCTTCCCGCCAGCCGCCTCGATCTTCTGCCGAGCCGACTCGGTGAAGCGGTGCGCGCTCACCTCCAGCGCGACGTGCAGCTCACCGTTCCCCAAGATCTTGATGCCATCCCGCTGCTTGCGAACCAACCCGACCTCCCGGAGCAGCTCCGGCGTCACCCGCGTCCCTGCCGGGAACCGGTTCAGGTCCTGGAGCTTCACCTCTTCATACTCCTTGCGGAACGGGTTGGTAAAGCCCCGCTTGGGGATGCGGCGGACCAGGGGCATCTGACCGCCCTCGAAGTAGGGGCCCTTTCCGCCCCCGCTCCGGGCCCCTTGCCCCTTCTGGCCCCGCCCGGACGTCTTCCCGTGCCCGGAACCGATCCCCCGCCCGACCCGCTTGCGACGGTGGCGGCTCCCTTCCGGCGGTGTCAGATCGTGAATCCTCACCCCGGTAACCCCCTTGTGCCCTCGGCCGTCAGGCGTCGACCTCTTCCACGTCCACGAGGTGACGCACCTTGGCAATCATGCCCCGAATGGTGGGCGTATCTGGCTGTTCGACGGTGCTGTTCAGCTTGCGGAGGCCCAGCGACCGGATGGTCTTCTTCTGGTCCTCGGGGCGGCCGATCACGCTCCGCCGGTACGTGATACGCAACCGCTTGGCCACGCTCTCGCCCCCTCCATCCCTAGGGTTCATCGGCCGACGATCAGCCGATGATCTCCTCGACGCGCTTGCCCCGGATCTCAGCCACCTCGGCGGCCGTCCGCAGCTCGGAGAGGGCCTTCAAGGTGGCCCGAACCACGTTGATGGGGTTGGATGACCCGAGGGACTTGCTCAGCACGTCCTGCACCCCTGCCAGCTCCAACACCGCCCGGACAGGCCCTCCGGCGATGACGCCCGTCCCGCGGGAGGCCGGCTTGAGGAGCACCCGGGCCCCGCTGTAGCGCACCGTCACCTCGTGCGGGATTGTCGTGCCCACCAGGGGAACCTCGATCAGGTTCTTCTTCCCCTCATCCACGGCCTTGCGGATGGCGTCCGCAACCTCCTTGGCCTTGCCCAGGCCAGCCCCCACCCGGCCCTGGCGATCGCCCACCACGACCAGGGCATTGAAGGACCGGCTGCGGCCACCCTTCACCGTCTTGGAGACAGGGTTGATGTGGACGACCCGCTCTTCAAACTCGCTTTCGGGACGGTCCCGGCGCCGGTCATCCCGCCGCCGGCCACCCACGCGCCGTCGCTCTGCCACGCTCTCGCCCCTTCCACTTCCGAACGCAGAACGCTCTCCAGTGTACCCGGCCTCTTCTTAGAAGTCCAGTCCCCGAGACCGGGCCCCATCGGCCAGAGCGGCCACCCGGCCGTGATACTTGTGACCCCCGCGATCGAAGACGACCCGTTCGATCCCCACGGCCTTCGCCCGCTCCGCCACCAGCTCGCCCACCTTCCGGGCCGCCTCCACGTTCTTCGTGGAGGTGAGCTGCCCCCGCAGCTCCGGGTCGAGGGTGGACGCGTGGGCGAGGGTCCGCCCCTGGGTGTCGTCGATCACCTGCGCGTAGATGTGGCGCAGGCTCCGGAAGACTGCCAATCTCGGGCGTTCAGGGGTCCCGCTGATGCGCTTGCGCACCCGCCGGTGGCGCCGCTCGCGCCCGACATGACGACTCCTCTCAGCCACAAGCCTTCACCCCTTACGCCTTGCTCACCTTGCCCGCCTTCCCGGCCTTCCGGCGGACCCGCTCGTTCTCGTAGCGGATCCCCTTGCCCAGGTAGGGCTCCACCTTGCGCAGGCTCCGGATATCGGCCGCGATCTGGCCGACGGCCTGCTTGTCGATCCCCCGGACCACGATTCGGGTGGGCTGGGGTACCTCAATCTCGATGCCCGGTGGGGGATCGATCTCCACGGGGTGGCTGAAACCCAGGCTGAGCACCAGCTTGTTTCCCTGCTTGGCGGCCCGGTAGCCGACGCCGGAGAGGAGGAGAACCTTCTCAAAACCGTTGGTAACCCCTTCAACCATGTTGGCGATCAAGGTCCGGGTGAGCCCATGGAGGGCCCGGTCCTGCCGGGCGTCGCTCGCCCGCTCCACCCGGATCTCCTGCCCCTCCACCACCACCCGCATCCGGGGGTGGACCTGCTGGACCAGCTCACCCTTGGGACCGCTCACCTTCACCTGGTGGTCGGTGGTTTCTACCTTCACCCCGCTGGGAATGGGGATCGGCTTCTTGCCAATCCGTGACACGCGCGCTCACCTCCCGCGACCCTTGACGGCCGCCAGGGCCTGGGGCCCGGCGCCTTACCAGACATAACAGATGACCTCGCCGCCCACCCGCTCCTTGCGAGCCTGCCGGTCGGTCATCACGCCGCGGGAGGTCGACAGCACGGCGATGCCCAGCCCACCAAGCACCTTGGGAACCTGATCTTTGGTGGCGTAGACCCGCCGCCCCGGCTTGCTGATGCGCCGGATGCCCCTGATGCTCTCCCGCTTCTGGGGACCATACTTGAGGTAGACCCGGATGGTCTCGAAGGGGCCGTCCTGGAGGATCCGCACGTCGCGGATGTACCCCTCTTCCTTGAGCACCCGGGCCAACTCCTTCTTCAACCGCGAGCTCGGAATGTCCACCGAGTCGTGGCGCGCGTGGCTCGCATTGCGGATCCGGGTCAGCATGTCGGCAATCGGATCGGTCATGACCATCTCTCTACCACCCTCCGGCCCTACCAGCTCGCCTTAACCACGCCCGGGATCTGACCCCGGTGGGCTAGCTCCCGGAAGCAGATGCGGCAGAGGCCGAAGCGCCGCATGTACCCGCGAGGCCGCCCACAGCGCCGGCACCTGTTCACTTTGCGAGTGGAGTACTTGGGTTCGCGTTGGGCTCTGATAATGAGCGCCTTTCTGGCCACACGTCAACCTCCTTCCTGCCCCCGGTTTCCGCTACGCGGCCCGGTCCCGCATGGGGAAGCCCAGCAGCTTGAAGAGCTCCAGGGCCTCCTCATCGGTCTCGGCCGTGGTCACCACCGTGATGTCCAGACCCCGGATCCGATCGATGTCGTCATACCGGATCTCCGGGAAGATCAGCTGCTCGTTGACGCCCAGGGAGTAGTTGCCCCGCCCGTCGAAGCCGTTGGGCGACAGGCCCGAGAAGTCCCGAATCCGGGGCAGCGCGATATGGATCAGCTTGTCGACAAAGTCGTACATGCGCTGGCCCCGCAGGGTCACCTTGCACCCGATGGGCATCCCCGCACGGATCCGAAAGTTGGAGACGGACTTCTTCGCCCGGGTGATGGCGGGCTTCTGGCCCGAAATCATGGTCAGGTCACGGATGGCGCCTTCCAACGCCTTGGAGTCGTGGGCCGCCTCGCCCACGCCCATGTTGAGCACCACTTTGTACAGGCGGGGCACCTGCATGACGCTCGTGTACCCAAAGCGTTCCATCATCGCCGGGACCACTTGCTCCTGGTACAACTCCCGCAACCGGGACATGGCCTCACACCTCCCCGCTCGCGCCCGCTAGTCAATGGTCTTGCCGCAGTTCTTGCAGACCCGGACCACCTGCTCCCCCGACCGGTCCTTCCCATACCGGACCGCCTGGTTGCAGCTGGGGCAGACCAGCATCACGTTGGCCGCCTGGATGGGGGCCGGGCTCTCCACCACCCCGCCCTGGGGGTTGGTCCGGCTGGGGCGGGTGTGCCGCTTGATGAGACGCACGCCTTCCACCACCACCCGCCCCTCGCGGGGATAAACCTGCAAAACCTTGCCGCGCTTGCCCCGGTCGGCGCCCTTCCGAACCTCAACCAGGTCGCCTTTCCGCACGTGGACTTTGGCCCGTGCCTTGGTCGTCATGCGCTTCACCTCCCAGGTCCTGTCGCGACCGACCCTCAGAGCACCTCAGGCGCCAGGGAGACGATCCGCATGAAGTTCCGTTCCCGAAGCTCCCGGGCCACCGGCCCAAAGATTCGCGTGCCCCGGGGCATCTGCTGGTTGTCGATGATCACCGCAGCATTCTCGTCGAAGCGCAGGGTGGAGCCGTCCGGGCGCCGGATGGCGTGCTTGGTCCGCACGACCACGGCCTTCACCACATCGCCCTTCTTGACGAGCCCTCCCGGCGTCGCCTCCTTCACCGAGGCCACGATCACATCGCCGACGCCCGCGTACCTCCGACGGGAACCCCCCAGGACGCGAATGCACAGGAGTTTCTTCGCGCCCGAGTTGTCCGCAACGTTCAACACCGTCTCCTGCTGCACCATGCCGCCCTACCTCCCGGGCCCTAGACTCGGCCTTACCGCGCCCGCTCCAGGATCTCAACCACGCGCCACCGCTTCTCCTTGCTCAGCGGGCGGGTCTCCATGATCCGGACGCGATCCCCTTCGCGGCAGGCATTGGTCTCATCGTGGGCCTTGAAGCGCTTGCTGAGGCGCATCCGCTTCCCGTAGAGGGGATGGCGCACCTCCCGCTCCACCAGCACAACCACCGTCTTGTCCATCTTGTCCGAGACGACGATGCCCTCCCGGACCTTCCGCCGCCCTCGGGTCTGCTCCGCCATCGGAGTCACCCCCTCCTCCGCCGGGACGCCCGCTTCGTCCGGCTTGTCGGCTGCTCCGCCAGCTCCCGCTCCCGCATGACCGTCCGCACCCGGGCGATATCCCGCCGGACGGCCCGCAGGCGCATGGGGTTGTCGAGCTGCCCGGTGGCCATCTGGAACCGGAGGTTGAAAAGCTCCTCCTTCAGGTCGGCCACCTTCTGAGCCAGCTCCTCCGACGTCAGATCCCGCAGCTCCTCAGCCTTCACCGCGCCTCACCACCCAGTCCCGGCCGGGCGACCACCTGGGTCTTGATGGGGAGCTTGTGGGCCGCCAGGCGCAGGGCCTCCCGGGCCACGTCCTCCGACACCCCGGCCACCTCAAAGAGCACCCGGCCCGGGCGAACCACGGCCACCCAGTACTCGGGATTGCCCTTCCCGCTGCCCATGCGGACCTCGGCGGGCTTCTTGGTCACTGGCTTGTCGGGGAAGATCTTGATCCAGACCTTCCCGCCCCGCCGCATGTGCCGGGTCATGGCGACACGGGCCGCCTCAATCTGGGTGTTGGTGATCCAGGCGGGCTCCAGGGCCTGCAGGCCGTAATCGCCCATGGTCACCGTGTTGCCCCGCCGCGCCATGCCCCTCATGCGGCCACGCTGCACCTTCCGGTACTTCACCCGCTTGGGCATCAACACCGTTACTCGCCCCCTTCGGCCGCGTGCGCCTCCTGGCGGGCCGGCCGTTCAGGAAGAACCTCGCCCTTGTAGATCCAGACCTTCACGCCGATCCGCCCGTAGGTGGTCTGAGCCTCGGCGAACCCGTAGTCCACGTCGGCCCGGAGCGTGTGCAGGGGGATGGACCCCTCGGCGCTCCACTCGGTCCGGGCGATCTCCGCGCCGCCCAAGCGGCCCGCGACCATCACCCGGATCCCCAGGGCCCCCATGCGCATGGTGCGCTGCTGGGCCTGACGGATCGCCCGCCGGAACGCCACCCGGCGCTCCAGCTGGAAGGCCACGTTCTCGGCGACGAGCTGGGCGTCCAGCTCAGGGATCTTGATCTCCACAATGTTGATCTGCATCTGCTTGCCCGTCTGGGCTTCCAGCATGGTGCGAAGCCTTTCGACCTCCGCGCCGCCCTTGCCGATGACCATGCCAGGCCGGGCCGTGCGGATGGTGACCTTCACCCGGTTGGCCGCGCGCTCGATGTCGATCCGGGACACACCCGCCCGATAGAACCGCTCCTTGATCAGCTTCCGGATGAAGAGATCCTCGTGGAGCGTGTCCGCAAAGGAGCGCTTATCGGCGTACCAGTTGCTCTGCCAATCCTTGATGATGCCCAGGCGAAGGCCGTACGGGTGCACCTTCTGACCCACGGCAAAACCCCCTCACCGCTTCTCCGAGACCACCACCGTGATGTGGCTGGTCCGCTTCCGAATCCGGTGCGCCATCCCCCGGGCCCGCGGCCGGATCCGCTTGAGGGTTGGACCCTCATCGACATAGGCCTGGCTGACCACGAGGCGGCGGCGGTCCAAGTTCAGGTTGTTCTCGGCGTTGGCCACGGCCGAACGCAAGACCTTTGCGAAGAGGGCAGCCGCCTTCTTGGGCGTGAAGCGCAAGATGGCCTCCGCCTCCTGAACCGAACGGCCCCGGATCAGGTTCGCGGCCAAGCGCGCCTTATAGGGCGAAATCCGCTGATACCGTGCCGTTGCCCGTGCTTCCACCCTCATCCCCTCCTCGACGCGGGGAGCCTACCGCATCCTCGCCGAGCGCTCAGACCCAGCGTGCCCCCGGAAGGTCCGGGTCGGCGCGAACTCGCCCAACTTGTGGCCCACCATGTCCTCGGTGATGTAAACCGGCACGTGCCGCCGCCCGTCGTGGACGGCGATGGTGTGGCCGACCATCTCCGGGAAGATGGTGGAATCCCGGGACCAGGTCTTGATGACCTGCTTCTTGCCCGTCTCGTTCATCTGCTGAATCTTCTTCAGGAGGCTCGGGTGAGCGTATGGCCCCTTCTTCAGCGACCGGCCCATTCAGGCTCCCCTCCTCTCATGCTCTCAGCGCTTCCGCCGGCGGATGATCAGGCGATCCGACGGCTTGTTGCGCTTCCGCGTCTTCACCCCGAGGGCGGGCTTGCCCCAGGGCGTCCTGGGCGTCGGCATCCCGATGGGCGCCTTGCCCTCGCCACCGCCGTGCGGGTGATCGACGGGGTTCATGGAGAGGCCGCGCTGGCGTGGCCGCCGGCCCAGCCACCGCTTCCGACCGGCCTTCCCAATGACCTCGTTCTCATGCTCCACATTGCCGACCTGACCGATGGTGGCCCGGCACTCCCAGTGGACCATCCGCATCTCGCCCGAGGGGAGACGGAGGGTCGCGTAGGGCTCCTCCTTGGCCACCAGCTGCGCGCTGGTCCCGGCCGCCCGGGCCAGCTGGCCGCCCTTGCCGATGTGGAGCTCCACATTGTGGACCACGGCCCCCACGGGAATGTACCGGAGGGGCAGCGCGTTCCCCACGCGGATGTCCGCGTTGGGGCCCGACATGACCGTCTGGCCCACCTCCAGGCCCAGGGGCGCGAGGATGTACCGCTTCTCCCCATCCGCGTAGTGGAGCAGCGCGATCCGGGCGGACCGGTTGGGATCGTACTCGATGGCGACCACCTTGGCGGGCACGCCGTCCTTATCCCGGCGGAAGTCAATAAAGCGGTACCGCCGCTTGTGGCCGCCCCCCCGGAAGCGCAGGGTGATCCGGCCTGTCGCGTTCCGGCCGCCGGAGGACGACTTCCCCCGGACCAAAGAGCGCTCGGGGCGGCTCTTGGTAATCTCGTCGAAGTTTTGCCCGATCATCTGCCGCCGCCCGGGTGTGATCGGCTTGTACTTCTTGACCGGCATGGCAGCGCCCCCTCCTCCTCCTCAGGCCTCACGCGCCTTGGAACCTTACAGACCCTCGATGATGGGGATCCGGTCGCCCTCCCGTAGGGTGACAACCGCCTTCTTCCACTCGGGCGTGCGGCCTTCGGTCCGGCCCCGCCGGCGGACCTTCCCCGGGACCCTGCTGGTGTTCACCTTCACCACTTTGACGTTGAAGATCTGCTCAATGGCCTGCTTGATCTGCGTCTTGGTGGCCCGGAGGTCGACCTCGAAGGTGTATTGGTTGGCTTCCATGGCGCCGGTGGTCTTCTCAGTCACCACTGGCCGTTTGATGACGTCGTGCGGATCCATCGGGCCCGAACACCTCCTCCACCTTCTTCACCGCATCCTGGGTGATGACGATGCGGGTGCAGTCCAACACCTCGTAGGTGTTCAAGCAGGACGCGACCACGGTGCGCACACCCGGCAGGTTCCGGGCCGCCCGCCGCAACTCTGGATCGGGCTCGGCGGTGACCAGCAGGGGCTTCCGCCCTGCCTGGAGCCGCTCCAGCACCTGGGCGACCACCTTCGTCTTGTACTCAGGCAGCTCCAGCCGGTCCACCACCAGCAGCTCGCCGTCCCGCAGCTTGGCCGAAAGAGCACTCCGGAGCGCCTGCCTTCTGGCCTTCTTGGGCATCCGCAGCCGCCAGTCCCGGGGCTTGGGCCCGAAGACCACGCCACCGCCCCGCCAGAGGGGCGACCGGATACTCCCGTGCCTGGCCCGCCCCAAACCCTTCTGCCGCCAGGGCTTCCGGCCCCCGCCCCGAACCTCGCCACGGGTCTTGGTGGACGCGGTCCCTGCCCGGCGGTTGGCCAGGTAGACCCGCACCGCCTGGTGCATAAGGGCGTGGTTGACGGGCGCGCCGAAGACGTCGTCCAACAGGTCTGCCTCGCCCACCACCTGGCCGTTCACGTCGTATACGTCGACCTTCGGCATCGTCCATCCTCCTCAGTGCTGGGACCCGCGCGCCTCAGCGAGCCCGCACCGACTCCCTGATGAGCAAGAGGCCCCGACGCGGCCCAGGCACCGCGCCCTTGACCACCAGCAGGTTGCGCTCGGGGTCCACCTGCATGACCTGGAGCGACTGGACGGTCCGCCGCTTGCCCCCCATGCGCCCGGGCATCTTCCGGCCCTTGAAGACCCGGGCCGGCCCCGTCGCGTTCAGCGCCCCGACCCGCCGGTGGTACATGGAGCCATGGCTCATGGGACCCCTGGCGAAGTTCCAGCGCTTGATAACGCCGGCAAACCCCTTCCCCTTGGTGATCCCGGTGACATCCACCCGGTCACCCACCTGGAAAATGTCCGCCCGAACCTCCGCGCCGACCTCCAGGGTGTCCAGACCCTTCCCTTCCTCCGTCCGGAACTCCCGCAGCACCCTCGGCACGGGGACGCCGGCCTTCTGGGCATGCCCCGCCTCGGCCTTGGTCACCCGGTTGGGCCGGGCCTCCTCAAAGCCCAACTGCACGGCGCGGTACTGGTGCTTCTCTGGGGTCCGCTTGGCCACAACCCAGCAGGGGCCGGCCTCGATGACGGTGACGGCCACCGCCCTGCCTGCTTCGTCGAACATCTGGGTCATGCCCAGTTTCCGCCCCAGAATGCCCCGAGACATCTCGCGCCCTCCTTCCTTTCCAGCTCAACGCCCTGCCGGTCAGACCTTGATCTCGATGTCGACCCCCGCCGGCAGGTCGAGCCGCATGAGCGCGTCGACGGTCTTGGAGGTTGGCTCCAAAATGTCGATCAGCCGCTTATGGGTCCGCATCTCGAACTGCTCGCGCGAATCCTTGTGAACGTGCGGCGAGCGCAGCACGGTGAAGACCGTCCGCTCGGTCGGCAAGGGCACCGGCCCAGACACCAGGGCCCCGGTCCGTCGAGCCGTCTCCACAATCTGCTCGGCCGAGCCGTCAAGCAGCCTGTGGTCGAAGGCCTTCAGCCGGATCCGGATCCGTTGCTTGGCCATCTTTCCACCTCCCCGGGAGCTAGCTCCCGGCATGCCCGGCCCCGCCGAGGCGGCGGGGCCGGAGCCTCACCCCAGGATCTTGGTGACGACCCCCGCACCGACGGTGCGGCCACCCTCCCGGATGGCGAAGCGCATGCCTTCCTCCATGGCGACGGGCGTGATCAGCTCGCACGTCAACCGCACGTTGTCGCCAGGCATCACCATCTCAACGCCCTCCGGAAGATCCACCACGCCCGTCACGTCCGTCGTCCGAAGGTAGAACTGAGGACGGTACCCCTTGAAGAACGGCGTGTGACGACCGCCCTCCTCCTTGGACAGCACGTACACCTCGGCCTCGAACTTGGTGTGCGGCGTGATCGACCCGGGCTTGGCCAAAACCTGGCCCCGCTCGATCTCATCCCGGTCCACGCCGCGCAGCAGCACACCAATGTTGTCCCCGGCCTCGGCCTGGTCCAGCAGCTTCCGGAACATCTCCACGCCCGTCGCCACCGTCTTGCGCGTCTGATCCGTCAGGCCGACGATCTCCACCTCGTCGCCCACCTTGATCGTCCCGCGCTCCACCCGACCCGTCGCCACCGTCCCACGACCCGTGATGCTGAACACGTCCTCCACGGGCATCAGGAACGGCTTCTCGTTGTCACGCTGCGGCGTCGGAATGTACTCGTCCACCGCCTTCATCAACTCGCCCAGCTTCTCGCACCACGGCCCCGGAGACCCCGCCTCCAGCTCCTCCAATGCCTTCAGCGCCGAACCCGAAATCACCGGAATCTCGTCCCCGGGGAACTCGTACTCGTTCAACAGATCCCGAACCTCAACCTCCACCAGCTCCATCAGCTCGGGATCGTCCACCATGTCCGCCTTGTTCAGGAAGACCACGATCGCAGGAACACCCACCTGACGCGCCAGGAGAATGTGCTCCCGGGTCTGCGGCATCGGTCCGTCCGCAGCGCTCACCACCAGAATCGCCCCGTCCATCTGGGCCGCTCCCGTGATCATGTTCTTCACGTAGTCCGCGTGCCCAGGGCAGTCCACGTGCGCATAGTGCCGCGCATCCGTCTCGTACTCCACGTGCGACGTGTTGATGGTGATCCCGCGCTCCCGCTCCTCAGGAGCGTTGTCGATCTCCTCGAACTTCCGCCGCTCCGCCTTCCCCTGATGCGCCAGATACGCCGTGATCGCTGCCGTCAGCGTCGTCTTCCCGTGGTCCACGTGCCCGATGGTCCCCACGTTCACGTGCGGCTTGGTCCGCTCGAACTTCTGCTTCGCCATCCCCTGCGACCTCCTTGCATCCCGGCCTACCGGCCGGCAGACTCACCTCTTTGGTTCCTTGCCTGTTAGGCCTTTTGCTCGACGATGGCCTGCTCCAGATGCTCAGGCACCGGAGCGTACCGCTCGAACTGCATGGTGTAGGTGGCCCGCCCCTGGGTCATGGAGCGCAGGTCCGTCGCGTAGCCGAACATCTCGGCCAGGGGCACGATGGCCCGGACCACCTGCGCATTCCCCCGGGGGGCCATCCCCTCAATACGACCCCGCCGAGCGTTCAGGTCGCCCATGACGTCGCCCAAGAACTCCTCCGGCGTCACCACTTCCACCCTCATCAGCGGCTCCAACAGGATGGGCGACGCCTTCTTGGCCGCCTCCCGGAAGCCGATGGAGGCGGCGATGCGGAAGGCCTGCTCCGAGGAGTCAACCTCGTGGTAGGACCCGTCCACCAGCCGCACCCGCACATCGACGACCGGATAGCCGGCCAGCACGCCGGAGGACATAGCTTCCTTCACCCCGGCTTCGACGGCCGGGATGTACTCCTTGGGGACCACACCGCCGACGATCTTGTTCTCGAAGACGAACCCTTCGCCAGGCTCCGCCGGCTCCACCTCCAAGACCACGTGGCCGTACTGGCCGTGACCGCCGGTCTGCCGGATGAACTTGCCCTCCTGGCGGACCGCCTTGCGGATGGTCTCCCGGTACGCCACCTGGGGCCGGCCCACGTTGGCGTTGACGTGGAACTCCCGCAACAGCCGGTCGACCAGAACCTCCAGGTGGAGCTCGCCCATGCCCCGGATGATGGTCTGGCCCGTCTCCTCGTCGTAGGAGACATGGAAAGTCGGGTCTTCCTCGGCCAGGCGCTGGAGGGCCAACCCGAGCTTGTCCTGATCGGCCCGGGTCTTGGGCTCGATGGCCTGAGCGATAACCGGCTCAGGGAAGGTGAGCTGCTCCAGCACGATGGGGTGATCGGGATCGCACAGGCTGTCGCCGGTGGAAACGTCCTTGAGGCCCACACAGGCGACAATATCCCCTGCGTACGCCGCCTCCAGCTCCTCCCGGTGGTTGGCGTGCATCCGCAGGACCCGCCCGATCCGCTCCTTGCGGCCCTTGCTGCTGTTGTAGACGTAGCTGCCGGCCTGGAGGACGCCGCTGTACACCCGCACGTACGCCAGCTTCCCCACGTAGGGATCCGCCGCGATCTTGAACGCCAGCGCGGTCAGCGGCTCATCGTCGGCGGGGCGCCGGCTCTCCTCCTCCTCGGTCCGGGGGTTCTGCCCCGTCACCGGCGGCAGATCCACGGGCGAGGGGAGGTAGTAGGTGATGGCATCCAGGAGGAGCTGGACGCCCTTGTTCTTGAAGGAGGAGCCGCAGAGCACCGGCACCAGCTGGTTGGCCAGGCAGGCCGCCCGCAGGGCCCGCCGCAGCTCGTCCGGACTGATCTCCTCGCCCTCCAGGTACTTGGCCATCAGCTCATCGTCGAACTCGACGATGGCCTCGATCATCTCCTGCCGGGCCAACTCCACCTCCTCGCGCATGGCCTCGGGGATCTCTGTGGACTCCGCCCGGGTCCCCAGGTCGTCCAGGTAGTGGATGGCCCGGTTCTCGATCAGGTCGACAATCCCGCTAAACTGATCCTCCGCCCCAATGGGAAGCTGGATGGGCACTACATTGGCCCCCAGGCGCTCCCGCATGGAGGCGACGGCCGCCCGGAAGTCGGCGCCGACCCGGTCCATCTTGTTGACGTAGGCGATGCGGGGCACCTGGTACTTGTCCGCCTGGCGCCAGACGGTCTCCGACTGGGGCTCCACGCCCGCCACGGCGTCAAAGACGGCCACAGCCCCATCGAGCACCCGCAACGAGCGCTCAACCTCCACCGTGAAGTCCACGTGGCCGGGCGTATCAATGATGTTGATGGTGCAATCCCGCCACTGGCACGTCGTGGCGGCCGCGGTGATGGTGATCCCCCGCTCCCGCTCCTGGACCATCCAGTCCATGGTGGCGGCGCCCTCGTGGGTCTCGCCCATCTTGTGGATCCGGCCCGCGTAGAAAAGGATCCGCTCGGTGGTGGTCGTCTTGCCCGCGTCGATGTGGGCCATGATCCCTATATTTCGGATCTGCTCAATGGGAGCTGGTCGTCCCAAAGGATGCTCCTCCTCGTCCTGCAAAACCTACCAACGATAATGGGCAAAGGCCCGGTTGGCTTCTGCCATGCGGTGGGTCTCCTCCCGCTTGCGGACCGCACCGCCCTGGCCGTTGGCCGCGTCCAGAATCTCCCGCGCCAGCTTCTGATCCATCGTCCGGGCGTCCCCACGCAGCCGGGCGTATTGGACCAGCCAGCGGAGCCCCAGGCTCAGACGGCGGCTGGGCCGGACCTCCAGCGGAACCTGGTAGGTGGCGCCGCCCACCCGGCGGGGCCGCACCTCCAGGAGGGGCTGGACATTCTTCAAAGCCTCTTCCAGCACTTCCAGGGGATCCCGGCCCGACTTCTCCCGGACGATCTCCAGCGCGCTGTAGACAATCCGCTCGGCCAACGCCTTCTTGCCCGAGATCATCACCTTGTTGATCAGGCGCGCCACCAGCTCACTGTTGTAGACCAGGTCGGGCTGAATCTCTCGCGGTGGCACCGGACCGCGCCGCGGCATGGCCTTCCCTCCTTACCCCAAGCTCCTTCCGTGGCCCTCACTTGGGCCGCTTGGCCCCGTACTTGGAACGCCCCTGGCGCCGATCGGCCACCCCCGCCGCGTCCAGGGCTCCCCGGATGATGTGGTACCGCACCCCCGGCAGGTCCTTGACCCGGCCCCCGCGGACCAGAACCACCGAGTGCTCCTGCAGGTTGTGGCCCTCACCCGGGATGTACGCGGTCACCTCAATCTGATTGCTGAGGCGAACCCGGGCCACCTTGCGCAGCGCGGAGTTGGGCTTCTTCGGGGTTACCGTGAAGACACGCGTGCAAACGCCGCGCTTTTGGGGCGATCCCTTGGTCGCCACCGTGGCCCCGGTGCGGCTGTTGTACACGTAGCGGAGCGCAGGAGCCGACACCCGGCCGCGCGCGCTCCGGCGTGGCTTGCGAATCAGCTGGTTGATGGTCGGCATCCGCTAGACACCTCCTCACGCCGGTCTGACGCGCACAACTCACCCGATCACCGAAGCGGTCGCGGCGCCCACATCGATCCCGCAGCAGCGCCCCAGATCGGCCATCGATGGGACCCGGATCACCTTCAGGTTCCGCTCCCGGCACAACTCCAGGATGGGCCGGATCACCTGGGGGTCCGCATCGTCAGCGATCAGGACCAGCTTGGGGTTCTCCTGCTTGATCGCCTTCAGCGTCTGCTTGGTCCCGACCGTCCGGCGACGAGCAGCGCGAAAACACCGTTCAATCGCCGCAAGGTCCGGTGGATCCGGGCTTTGCACGCACTCGGGTATTGTAGCACCCTCACTACCGGCTGTCAACTGGAGCTCCTCCTTGCCTGTCACCGTCTTCCTCGGTGGGATGGACCTGGGCCCAGCGGTGGTGCCCCTGGGCCCAGGTCGTTCCCCAAGACCTCCCGCCGCTCCCCGTTAAGCCCGCTCCTGCACCGGGGCGTCCGCCGCGCCGTCCCGGGAGGTGGTGACCCCCGTGGTGACCCCCAGCAGGGGCCCCATGGCACTGGGAACGGCCTCCTTGGACTCCTTGGGATCCCGCAGGCTTTCCGCCACAGGCTCCGCATCCTCCCGCGGGGTCACCTTCAGCTTCCGGTACCGGGGCAGGCCCGTTCCGGCAGGGATGAGCTTGCCGATGAGCACGTTCTCCTTCAGGCCCACCAGCGGGTCCACCTTCCCCTTGATGGCGGCGTCGGTCAGGACCCGGGTGGTCTCCTGGAAGGAGGCGGCCGAGAGGAAGCTCTCGGTGGCCAAAGAGGCCTTGGTGATCCCCAGCAGGGTGGGTTTGGCCACCGCCGGCCGCAGGCCCGCGGCCTCCACCCGGCGGTTTTCCTCCTCAAACTCGTGCTTGTCGTAGAGCCCGCCGGGGAGCAGCTCCGTGTCGCCGGGATCCTCCACCTTCACCTTCCGCATCATCTGGCGGACGATGATCTCGATGTGCTTGTCGTTGATGTCCACACCCTGGGAACGGTAGACGTTCTGGACCTCCCGCACCAGGTACTGCTGGACCGCCCGCACCCCCTGGATGGCCAGGATGTCGTGGGGGTTGATGGAGCCCTCGGTGAGCGGCGTCCCCGCCTCCACCCGCTGGCCCTCCCGGACCTTCAGCCGGGAGCCGAAGGGCACGGTGTAGCTCTTCTGGTGGCCGTCGTCGGAGGTGATGATCACCTTCCGCACGCCCCGGGACTCGTCGATGTGGACCGTCCCGGCGATCTCGCTGATCTTGGCCTCGCCCTTGGGCTTGCGGGCCTCGAAGAGCTCCTCCACCCGGGGCAGGCCGGAGGTGATGTCCTCGCCGGCGATGCCGCCAGTGTGGAAGGTCCGCATGGTCAGCTGGGTCCCCGGCTCACCGATGGACTGGGCGGCGATGACGCCCACCGCCTCGCCCACCTCCACCAGCTCGCCCGTCGCCAGGTTCCGCCCGTAGCAGCGGACACAGACCCCCTGGCGGGTCTGGCAGGTGAGGACCGAGCGGATGACCACCGACTCCACGCCCACCTCTTCGATGTAGGTGGCCAGCTCCTCGTCGATGAGCTGGTTCTCGTCGGCGATCCGCTCGCCCGTCTCCGGGTGGAAGACGGGCTCGGCCAGCACCCGGCCCGTAATCCGCTCCCGCAAGGGCAGGTCGTCGTCGTCCTCGCTGGGCCGGCGGATCTCGATGCCCTGGGTGGTCCCGCAGTCCTCCTCCCGGACGATCACGTCCTGGGCCACGTCCACCAGGCGCCGGGTGAGGTACCCCGAGTCGGCCGTCCGGAGCGCGGTGTCGGCCAGGCCCTTGCGGGTACCGTGGGTCGAGATGAAGTACTCCAGCACCGTGAGCCCCTCGCGGAAGTTGGCCTTGATGGGGATCTCAATGGTCCGGCCCCGCGGGTCGGCCACCAGGCCCCGCATGCCCGCCAGCTGCGACAGCTGGGACTCGTTCCCCCGGGCCCCGGAGATGGCCATCATGTACACCGGGTTGAGGGGGTCCATGTGCTTCAGCATGGCCTGGGTGACCTTCTCCTTGGTCTCCGTCCAGATCCGCACCACCTGCTGGTACCGCTCCTCCGCGGTGAGCAGCCCCCGGCGGTGCTGGAGCTCGATCTTCTCCACCTGCTCCTCGGCCTGGCGGATCAGCTCATCCTTCTCAGGCGGCACGGAGATGTCGTTGATCCCCACCGTGGTCCCCGAGACGGTGGCGTAGTGGAAGCCCAGGGCCTTGATGCGGTCCAGGACCTCCGCGGTCTTGGTGTTGCCGAACCGCCGGTAGAGCCGGTCCACCAGCCGGCCAAGCTCCTTCCGGTCCACGGTGCCGTTGAAGAAGCCCATCTCCGGCGGCAGCACCTCGTTGAAGAAGATCCGGCCCGCGGTCGTCTCCCGCCGCACCCAGGTGCCGTCGGGCTCCTGCATCCGGACGGTGATGGGCGCGTGCAGGTCCAGATCGCCCGCGTCGTAGGCCAGCCGGACCTCCTCGGGGCTGGCGAAGGCCCGCCCTGCGCCCTTCAGCGGCTGATCCTTCCGGGCCGAGGGGTCCAGGGTGAGGTAGTAGCAGCCGATGACCATGTCCTGGGTGGGCGTGGTCACCGGGCGGCCGCTGGCCGGCAGGAGCATGTTGTGGACCGAAAGCATCAACAGCCGGGCCTCGGCCTGGGCCTCCGCCGACAGGGGGACGTGGACCGCCATCTGGTCCCCGTCGAAGTCGGCGTTGTAGGCCGCGCAGACCAGGGGGTGGATCTTGATGGCCCGGCCCTCGACCAGGACGGGCTCGAAGGCCTGGATCCCCAGCCGGTGGAGGGTGGGCGCCCGGTTGAGGAGGACCGGATGCTCCTTGATCACCTCTTCGAGGACGTCCCAGACCTCAGGCCGCTGCCGCTCCACCGCCCGCTTGGCGCTCTTGATGTTGTGCGCGTAGCCCAGGTCCACCAGCCGCTTCATGACAAAGGGCTTGAAGAGCTCCAGGGCCATCTCCTTGGGCAGGCCGCACTGGTGGAGCTTCAGCTCGGGCCCCACCACGATGACCGACCGGCCCGAGTAGTCCACCCGCTTGCCCAGGAGGTTCTGGCGGAACCGGCCCTGCTTCCCCTTGAGCATGTCCGACAGGGACTTGAGGGGGCGGTTCCCCGGCCCCGTGACGGGCCGCCCGCGGCGGCCGTTGTCGATGAGCGCGTCGACCGCCTCCTGGAGCATCCGCTTCTCGTTCCGCACGATGATGTCCGGCGCGCCCAGCTCCAGGAGCCGCTTCAAGCGGTTGTTCCGGTTGATCACCCGGCGGTAGAGGTCGTTCAGGTCGGAGGTGGCGAACCGCCCGCCGTCCAGCTGGACCATGGGCCGCAGCTCCGGCGGGATGACCGGAATCACCTCCAGGATCATCCACTCGGGCCGGTTCCCCGACTTGCGGAAGGCCTCGGCCACCTCCAGGCGGCGGATCGCCCGCAGCCGGCGCTGGCCACTGGTGGAGGCGATCTCCTTCCGCAGCTCCTCGCAGAGCTGGTCCAGGTCGATCTCCTCCAGGAGCTTCTTGATCGCCTCCGCACCCATCCCCGCCTCGAAGGCGTTCCCGTACTTCTCCCGGTACTCCCGGTACTCAGCCTCGGACAAGAGTTGCTTCTTGGTCAGGGGCGTGTCGCCCGGGTGGATGACGATGTAGGCGGCAAAGTAGAGCACCTTTTCGAGGGTCCGGGGCGAGAGGTCGAGGATCAACCCCATCCGGGACGGGATCCCCTTGAAGAACCAGATGTGGGAGACGGGCGCGGCCAGCTCGATGTGCCCCATCCGCTCCCGGCGGACCTTGGCCCGGGTGACCTCCACGCCGCACCGGTCGCAGACGATCCCCCGGTACCGGACCTTCTTGTACTTGCCGCAGTGGCACTCCCAGTCCTTGGTCGGGCCGAAGATCTTCTCGCAGAAGAGCCCTTCCCGCTCGGGCTTCAGGGTCCGGTAGTTGATGGTCTCGGGCTTCTTCACCTCGCCCGACGACCAGGCCCGAATCTGCTCGGGAGAGGCCAACCCGATCTGGATCCGGTCGAAGTTGTTCACATCAAGCACGCGGATTCCCCCTCCGAAGGTCCCCTACCACCAACCGCTGCCCTCGGGGCGCACGCCCGGCCCCGAGCTTACGCCCGTCGCCGGCTCTCGGCATCATCCTCCTCATCCTCCAGGCCGTCCGCCTGGCCGTAGAGCTCCGCCAGCTCTTCGGGCGTGACCAGAGGCTGGGTGTCATCCAGCTCGTCGTCCTCGGCCAGGAAGAGGGCATCGGGTTCCTCCTCGGCCTCGTCGGCCTCCTCGGGCTCCTCCTCGTCCGCCGGCTCGCCGTCGGCCTCGCCCTCGGAGCCAGCCTGGGCCGCCGTCTTGCCGCCCTCCTCCCGGTCGTCCTCCCGGCCCTGGATGTCGATCCCCAGCTCCCGGGCCATCTCGGAGATGTCCTCCTCTTCCTCGCGGATCTCGATGACCTGGGAATCCTCGGTCAGGACCCGCACATCCAGACAGAGGCTCTGGAGCTCCTTGATGAGCACCTTGAAGGCCTCGGGCGCCCCCGGTTCGGGGATGTTCTCGCCCTTGACGATGGCTTCGTAGGTCTTCACCCGGCCGACCACGTCGTCGGACTTGACGGTCAGCAGCTCCTGGAGGGTGTACGCGGCCCCGTACGCCTCCAGGGCCCAAACCTCCATCTCGCCGAAACGCTGGCCGCCGAACTGGGCCTTGCCGCCCAGAGGCTGCTGGGTGACCAAGGAGTAGGGGCCCGTCGACCGGGCGTGGATCTTGTCGTCGACCAGGTGGGCCAGCTTCAGCATGTAGGTGTAGCCCACCGTCACCGGCCGGTCGAAGAGCTCGCCCGTCCGCCCGTCCCGGAGCCACGCCTTCCCGTCGGGGCTGACGCCCGCCTTCTCGAGCTGCTCCAGCACCTCATGCTCCGTCGCGCCGTCGAAGACGGGGGTGGCCACGTAAATCCCCATGGCTTTGGCCGCGAGGCCCAGGCTGGTCTCCAGCACCTGCCCGATGTTCATCCGGGAGGGGACACCCAAGGGGTTGAGGACCAGCTCGATGGGGGTCCCGTCGGGCAGGAAGGGCATATCCTCCTCGGGCAGGATGCGGGCCACCACGCCCTTGTTGCCGTGCCGCCCGGCCATCTTGTCGCCCTCGGAGATCTTCCGCTTGCGAGCCACGTAGACCCGGACCATCTTGTTGACGCCCGGGGCCAGCTCGTCGTTCGCCTCCCGGTCGAAGACCTTCACGTCGACGACGACGCCGCCCTCACCGTGGGGCACCCGCAGGGAGGTGTCCCGGACCTCCCGGGCCTTCTCCCCGAAGATGGCCCGGAGGAGGCGCTCTTCCGCCGTCAGCTCCGTCTCGCCCTTGGGCGTCACCTTCCCCACCAGGATGTCGCCCGGCCGGACCTCGGCCCCGATGCGGATGATGCCCCGCTCGTCCAGGTTCTTCAGGGCGTCGTCCCCCACGTTGGGGATGTCCCGGGTGATCTCCTCGGGCCCCAGCTTGGTATCCCGGGCCTGGCACTCGTACTCCTCGATGTGGATGGAGGTGAAGACGTCTTCCTTCACCAGCTTCTCGCTGATGAGGATGGCGTCCTCAAAGTTGTAGCCCTCCCAGGGCATGTACGCCACCAGGACGTTCTTCCCCAGGGCCAGCTCGCCCTGATCGGTGGAGGGCCCGTCGGCGATCACCTGGCCCGCCTCCACCCGGTCGCCCCGGCGGACCAAAGGCTTTTGGTTGAAGCAGGTCCCCTGGTTGGACCGCTCGAACTTCCGGAGCCGGTAGTGGTCCTCCTGGCCGTCATCGGTCCGGACCACGATCTCCGTGGAACTCACCCGGGTGACCACGCCCGGCCGCTCGGCCAAGACCACCACACCCGAGTCGACGGCCGCCTTGTACTCCATCCCCGTCCCCACCAGGGGCGCCTCTGTCCGTAGCAGGGGTACCGCCTGCCGCTGCATGTTGGCGCCCATCAGGGCCCGGGAGGCATCGTCGTTCTCCAGGAAGGGGATGAGCGCCGCGGCCACGCTCACCATCTGCTTGGGCGAGACGTCCATGAAGTCCACCTTCTCCCGCGGCACGATGCGGATCTGGTCCTTCCAGCGGGCGGAGACCCGCTCGTTGACCAGGGTTCCGTCCTCAGCCACAGGCTCGTTGGCCTGCGCGATGACGTAGTTGTCCTCCTCGTCCGCGGTGAGGTAGACGATCTCGTCGGTGACCCGGCCGTCCTCCACCTTCCGGTACGGCGTCTCAATGAAGCCGTACTCGTTGATGCGCGCGTAGGTGGCGAGGGAGCCGATGAGGCCGATGTTGGGCCCTTCGGGCGTCTCGATGGGGCACATCCGGCCGTAGTGGGAGTGGTGGACGTCCCGCACCTCGTACCCCGCCCGTTCCCGGGAGAGCCCGCCGGGGCCCAGGGCCGACAGGCGCCGCTTGTGGGTCAGCTCCGCCAGGGGATTGGTCTGGTCCATGAACTGGGAGAGCTGGGACGAGCCGAAGAACTCCTTGATGGCCGCCACCACCGGCCGGATGTTGATGAGGGCCTGGGGCGTGATGATGTCCACGTCCTGGATGGTCATCCGCTCCCGCACCACCCGCTCCATCCTGGACAGGCCGATGCGGAACTGGTTCTGCAGGAGCTCGCCCACCGACTTGAGGCGCCGGTTCCCCAGGTGGTCGATGTCGTCGATGGTGCCCACGCCCTGCATCAGGTTGACGATGTACCCCACGGTGGCCACCAGGTCCCCCTGGGTGAGCACCTTCTCATCGGGCCCGGGCTGGCCGTTGCCCAGAACCCGGACCACGTGGCCCTCCTCGTTCTCGATCTCCACGTAAGGCAGGTTCCGCTGCTCGATCTGCTCGGCCAGCTTCCGGGTCACCACCGTGCCCGCCTCGGCCAGAAGCTCGCCCGTCTCGGGGTCGATGACGGCGCTGGCCAGGGGTCGGTTGAGGATCCGGGGCAGGAGCCGCAGCTTCTTGTTCACCTTGTACCGCCCGACCCCCGCCAGGTCGTACCGCTTGGGGTCGCTGAAGAGGGTGTGGAAGAGGGTGCGGGCGTTCTCCTCGGTGGGCGGCTCGCCGGGCCGGAGGCGCTTGTAGACCTCCACCAGGGCGTCCATCTGGGAGCTGGTGTTGTCCCGCTCCAGGGTGGCCCGAATGGGCTCGGCATCCCGGTACGTCTCCAGGATCTGCCCGTCGGTCTCCAGGCCCATGGCCCGCAAAAGGACGGTGGCGGGGAGCTTCCGCGTCCGGTCCACCTTCACATAGATGGTATGGGACGCGTCGGTCTCAAACTCGAGCCAGGCCCCCCGGTTGGGGATGATGCTGGCGGTGTAGATGGGCCGCCCGTTGTTGTCCACCTCCTTGCCGAAGTAGACGCCGGGCGACCGGACCAGCTGGCTGACGATCACCCGTTCGGCCCCGTTGATGATGAAGGTGCCGTTCTCGGTCATGAGCGGGAAGTCGCCCATGAAGACCTCCTGCTCCTTGACCTCGCCCGTCTCCTTGTTGATGAGCCGCACCTTCACCTTCAGAGGCACATTGTAGGTGGCGTCCCGGTGCTTGCACTCCTCGACGGTGTACTTGGGCTCGCCCAGGTTGTAGTCCACAAACTCCAGGACCAGGTTGCCGGTGAAGTCCTGGATCGGCGAGATGTCCCGGAAGGTCTCCAGCAGGCCCTCCCGGAGGAACCACTCGAAGGACTTCCGCTGGATTTCAATGAGGTTGGGCATCTCCAGGACTTCCCGGATCTTGCCGAAGCTGACTCGCTGCCGCCTAGGCGCCGCCGCCTTGATTTCCACCGCCAATCGCGCTCACCTCGTTTTGAAATCTGCGCGCAGCAAGGAAGGAAGGACCAAGCAGTTCGAGAAGGATAACAGCGGCAAGGGAAGAAGGTGACCGTACGAGACAAGGAACCCCTCCCCCCTCACCGGAGACGAGAGGCTAGGGACTGGGCCAGCCAGTAGGGTCCAACCTGATCGGTGAGAATATGCACGCCTCGAAAGAACTGAGATCGCCTCGCCCGCGTCCGCACGTACCGACACCTTGGTACTCTAGCATGCCGATACGCAGCTTGTCAAGGCTTTCCTGACGCGGCAAGCGGGCGCCAGGCCCGTCAGAGCGCGCCTGGCACCCGCTCGCTGGGGCGACTTCCTTACTTGATCTGGACCGTCGCGCCGACCTCTTCCAGCTTGCTCTTGATCTCCTCGGCCTGCTCCTTGGTGACGCCCTCCTTGACCGGCTTGGGCGCCGAATCGACCAGGTCCTTGGCCTCCTTGAGGCCCAGGCCGGTGATCTCCCGGACCACCTTGATCACCTGGATCTTCTTGTCCCCGGCCGCCTCCAGGATCACGTCGAACTCGGTCTTCTCCTCCTCGGCCGCCTCAGCGCCACCGGCCGCCACCGCCGGGCCGGCCGCGACCGCCACGGGAGCCGCCGCGCTGACGCCGAACTTCTCCTCCAAGGCCTTGACCAGCTCGGCCAGTTCCAGCACGGTCATGTTGCCAATCGCTTCAAGGATTTCGTCCTTGCTCAGAGCCATCACCCTGGCCTCCTCTCAACCTCATTCAAGACTCCATCCCAAAGGCTCAGACCGCCCGCGGTTGGGCGGACCGCCACCTTACGCCGCCTCCCGCTGCCGCCGGAGCGCGTCCAGCGCGTACACCAGCGCCCGCGGGACCCCGCTGAGCACCCCGACCAGCCCGTACAGCGGCCCCTGGAGGCCCCGCAGCACCTGGGCCAGGAGCTCCTCCCGGCTCGGCAGCTGGGCCAGCTGCTGAACGCCCGCGGCGGTCAAGGGGGCCCCGTTCAGCACCCCGCCCTTGATCTCCAGTTGCTTCTGCTGGCGGCTGAACTGGTCCAGGATCTTGGCGGGCGCCACAGGATCGTCGTACCCGAAGGCGAGGACCGTCGGCCCTTCCAGGTAGGCCTTCAGCGCCTCCACCTGGGCCTGATCGGCCGCCAGGCGGGCCAGGGTGTTCTTGACCACCTTGAGCTCCGCCCCCGCCTCCCGCATCCGCTTGCGCAGGTCGGTCATCTCCTTGACGGTCAGGCCCCGGTAATCGGCGGCCAGGACCGCCTGCGCCCGCTGGAAGCGCTCGGCCAGCGCCTCCACTTGGGCCACCTTCTCCGGTCTTGGCACACTCCTCCCCCCTTTCACGCGACAACCGCCGGCTGGAACAGCCGGCGGCGCGGGGGACGCGCCCTCCCGGGACGCGTCAACAGACCAAACCTCGATCCCCTGCCTCGGTCGGCGGATCGGCCGATCCATTAAGCCCTGCCGGGCACCGGCTGTCTACGGCAGTCTCTTCTCTTGTGGGTGGAACCCAGCCGCACCGGGCCTAAGAGGCCCGGGACTGGACGAAGTTCATCACTTCCGCGGGCGAAAGCTTGATCCCGGGGCTCATGGTGGTGGAGAGGGCCACCTTCCGGAGGTACTGCCCCTTGGCCGCGGCCGGCCTCGCCCGGATAATGGCATCCAGGACGGCCCGCAGGTTCTCCCGGAGCTGCTCCTCGGTGAAGGAGACCTTCCCGATGGGGACGTGGATGCCTCCCTCCTTGTTGACCCGGAACTCCACCTTCCCCGCCTTGATCTCCCGCACCGCCCGGCCCACATCCATGGTGACCGTGCCCGACTTGGGGTTGGGCATCAGGCCCCGGGGCCCCAGGATCCGCCCAAGCCGACCTACCACACCCATGACGTCCGGCGTCGCCACGGCCACATCGAAGTCCAGCTGGCCCGCCTGCACCTGCTCAGCCAGGTCTTCCAGACCCACCAGATCGGCGCCAGCCTCCCGGGCTTCCTGGGCCTTCTCGCCCTTGGCAAAGACGGCCACCCGAACCTCCCGCCCGGTGCCGTGGGGAAGGACCACGGTGCCCCGCACCTGCTGGTCCGCGTGCCGGGGATCGACCCCCAGCTTCAGCGCGAGCTCCACCGTCTCCTCGAAGCGCGCGGAGGCCATACGCTTCACGAGGCTAATGGCCTCGTCAGCGCTGTAAGCCTTCTGAGGGTCGTACAACTCCAGCAGCTTTAGGTACCGCTTGCCCCGCCGTGCCATAAACCTACCCCTCCACCACCAGGCCCATGCTCCGGGCCGTCCCTTCGATGATGCGCATGGCCGCCTCGATGTCGTTGGCGTTCAGGTCGGGCATCTTGGTCTCCGCGATCTCCCGGATCTGCGCCCTGGTGACCGTGCCGACCTTCTCCCGGTTGGGCACCCCGGACCCCTTCTCCAAGCCCGCGGCCTGCTTGAGGAGGACGGCCGCCGGCGGGGTCTTGGTGATGAAGCTGAAGGACCGATCGGCGTAAATGGTGATCTCGACCGGGATGATCATCCCTGCCTGGGCCGCCGTCCGGGCATTGAACGCCTTGCAAAAGTCCATAATGTTGATCCCGTGAGGGCCCAAGGCAGTGCCCACGGGCGGCGCCGGGGTCGCTTTGCCAGCCGGGATCTGAATCTTTACCATCGCGATGACTTTCTTGGCCACCCAACGCTCACCCTTGCATCACAGAGTCTTCTCGACCTGGTGGAACTCCAGCTCGACGGGGGTCTCCCGGCCGAACATGGAGACGATCACCCGCAGCTTGCCCCGCTCCAGGTTGACCTCGTCGATCACGCCGGTGAAGTTGACGAACGGACCCGAAACCACCCGCACGGGATCACCCACATCGAAGGCCACCTTGGGCCGGGCCTCCTCCTCCTCCATGCCGTGGAGGATGGCCCGCACCTCAGCCTCATCCAACGGGATGGGCCGGTTGCCGCTGCCCACAAAGCCCGTGACCCCCGGCGTGTTCCGGACCACATACCAGGAGTCGTCCTGCATGATCATCTCCACCAGCACGTAGCCGGGGAAGATCTTGCGGGTCACGATCCGCTTCTTGCCGTCCCGGAAGTCGATCTCTTCCTCGGTGGGGATGAGGACCCGGAAGATCTTGTCCTGCATCCCCATCGACTCCACCCGGCGCTCGAGATTGGTCTTGACCTTGTTCTCGTAGCCGGAATAGGTGTGGACGACGTACCAGGCCCGGCCATCATCCGGGCGTTCGGGCTGGGTCTCACCGCCGGTTTCGTCAGCCTCCGGCAAATCCATCTCAGGCTCCGGCATCAGACCCACCCCTTTCTCAGAGAATGCCCGTCACACGGATCAGCTGCGAGATCACAAGGTCCGCCAGCATGATGAAAAGGGCCGCGGAAACGACCACCACCAGGACGACCGCTGTGTACGCCGTCAACTCCCGCCGGTTCGGCCAGGCGATCTTGCGCGCCTCAGCGCGCACCTCCCGCAGGTACTGGCCCAATCGCCGGACCCATCCCTGCCGAGCCGCCACCTTCCCGGCCCTGTCTGTCGCCGCCACGGTGCTCACATCCCATCCGTTGCTCGCGCCCGGCCGAAAGCATCAGCGAGTCTCGCGGTGCGCAGTATGTCGCCGGCAGACGGGGCAATACTTGCTGAGCTCCAGGCGATCGGGGTCGTTGGTCTTGTTCTTGCTGGTACGGTAGTTCCGGCCACCGCACTCGGTGCACTCCAAAGTGATACCAACCCTCACCCATGCCACCTCCCCGCCTGGCCGCGCAGGCACCTTTTGACTGTAGCACAGCGCCCCGTCAGTGTCAACCGGACGGCCTCTGCCTGGCAGGGCGGCGCCCGCCCCCGATCAACCTGCGATCTTGGTGACGACCCCCGCACCGACGGTGCGGCCACCCTCCCGGATGGCGAAG
>NZ_VSCV01000029.1:0-19939 GCF_047459355.1 Limnochorda sp.
ACTCCCACCTTCCCCCGAATCCTGGAAGGTCGGGCTCCAGGTCACCTGGAATCTGTTGGATGGAGGCGCCAGCGCCGCCGCGGTCCGGGAGGCGGAAGAGGCGGTCACCCAGGCGGAGCTCACCGTGAGACAGCTAGAGGCGGCCATCACCCTGGAGCTGGCCCAGCACCAGACGGGCCTCACCCAGGCTCTCTTGACCTTGGCCGCCGCGGAGCGATCGGTGACGGAGGCGGCGGGCCGCCTGGCCCAGGTAGAGCAGCAGGCCCACGAGGGGGCGGCCACCAAGCTCCAGGTGTGGGAGGCGGAGGCGGCCCTGGCCCAGGCCCGCCTGAAGCAGGTCCAAGCCCTGGCGGAGCTCGCCCGTGCCCGGACCCGGCTGGCCATCGCCGCCGGCTACGATGCCGAGCAGCTGCAGGCGCTGATCACCGCCAGGGCCCCGGGAGGAATGTAAGGATGGAAGCAGCCAAGGACCAGGGAGCGCCCGGTCGCCGGGAAGGGAAGCGGGAGCACATCTTGATGAGCGCGCTCCGGGTCTTTGGCCAGCGAGGCTTCCACCAGGCGACCATCGAAGAGGTGGCCAAGGAGGCGGGCGTGGGCAAGGGGACCATCTACCTCTACGTCCCCAGCAAGGAGGCCCTCCTCCGGGAGGCGATCCGGTTCACGGCCAGCGAGCACTTCCGGCAAGCTCGGAGCATCGCTGCCGGGGAGGGTGAGCCCCTGGAGAAGCTTAGCCGCATCTTGGAGCTGGAGACCGCCTTCTTCCTCTCCAACCGAGAGGTGGCCCGGGCCTTCCTCCACGATCAGACGGGGATCGGCTACAGCGTTGAGATCCGCGAGACCCTGACCGACATGTACCGGCAGCGGAAAGCCCTCCTCGTCGAGCTGATCCAGGAGGCGCAAGGGCTGGGCCAGCTGGACAGCAGCATCGCTGCCGAGCGTCTGGCCCTGGGCCTCGCAGGCATGAACGACGCGCTCCTCCTCGACGCGCTCATCGAGGAACGGCAGGCGGATCCCCACGAGCTGGCCGCCTTCTGCACCACCCTCTTCCTCCGGGGCGCCCAGCCACGCCCCACTGGCTAAGGGACCGAACCGGCGGGAGCACTGGCCAGGCGAACGGCCAGCCCTGACGCCTCGGAGAGGAGGGCGCACGGGCAAGGCCCCGCCCAGGTCCCTTCCTTCGCCAGGTCACTTCCTTAAGGTAGCAAGGAAGGGAGGCGGCGCCGGTCTCCACCACCGGCGCCGCCTCTCTCTTCCACACTTCTCCCCTCACGCCTCAGGCGTGGGCCGTCAGCACTCGGAGAAGCCGCAGCTCATGCACTTGAGGCAGCCTTCCTCGTGGACCAGCGCGTCCACCCCGCACTGGGGGCAGAGGTCCGCCTGGGGGTCGGCCAGCCGCTGGCCGTTGGGATGGGGCGCGCTGGCCTGCTCGGCCACCGCGGCCACCGGGACCAGCTCGCCTTCCAGGGGGAGGCTGAGCTGGGTGCGGCCCTCCCGCTCCCGCAGGTAGTCGGCGATGAACCGTCCAATGGCGTCGGGCACCGACCGGACCCGGCTGGGCCCGAAGCCCACCGACCGGCTGCCGCCGATCCCCTCCAGCTGGTGGACGATCTCGTGGGGATCGATGCCGCTCCGCAGGGCCAGGGAGACCAAGCGGGCGATGGCCTCGGTGAAGGCCGTCACGTCGCTCCCCGCCTTGCCGATCTGGGCGAAGAGCTCGATGGGGTGCCCGTCCATCAGGTTGAGGGTGAGGAAGAGCTTGCCCAGGGGCGTCTGCCGGGCATCGGTGATGCCATACAGCCGGGCCGGCCGGGGGATGGGCCGGATCTGCCCCCAGCTCCCGTTCACCTTCCGGCCGACCCCGTCGGGGGCCGCCCCGTCCTTCTCGCTCTCCGCCGAGCCCTTGGTCCCCACGGTGAGCACCTGGCCCTGGCGGGAGCCGTCCCGGTAGATGGTGACGCCCTTGCAGCCCAGCTCCCAGGCGAGGCGGTAGACCTCCTTCACATCCTCCACCGTCGCCGAGTTGGGGAAGTTGACGGTCTTGCTCACCGCCGAGTGGGTGTGGGCCTGGAAGGCCGCCTGCATGCGGATGTGCCACTCGGGCGTGATCTGGTGCGCGGTGATGAAGATCCGCTGGAGATCTTCAGGGATCCCCTCGAGGCCCTCCACACTCCCCTGCTCGGCGATCCGCTCGGCCAGCTCCTCGGTCCACAGCCCCCGCTGCTGGAGCACCTCCACCAGCAAGGGGTTGACCTCCTTCAGGGTCTTGCCGTCCAGCACGTGGCGGGTGAAGGCCAGGCTGAAGAAAGGCTCGATGCCGCTGGAGGCGCCGGCGATGATGCTGATGGTCCCCGTGGGGGCGATGGTGGTCAAGGTGGCGTTGCGCACCCGGAGCCCCCGCTCTTCCCACATGGAGCCCTCCCAGAGGGGGTACACCCCCCGCTCCTCGGCCAGGGCCACCGAGGCCTTGATCGCCTCGTCCTCGATAAAGCCCATCACTTCGTGGGCCTGAGCGATGGCGTCCTCCGAGTCGTAGGGGATGCCCAGCTGGACCAGCATGTCCGCCCAGCCCATGACGCCCAGGCCGATCCGCCGGTCCTGGAGGGACTTCTCCCGGATCTGGGGGAGCGGGTAGCGGTTGGCGTCGATCACGTTGTCCAGGAAGTGGACGGCCAGCCACGTGGTCTCCCGCAGCCGCTCCCAGTCCACCTGGGCCCGCTCGGTGAAGGGCTCCCGGACGAAGAGGGCCAGGTTGATGGAGCCCAGGTTGCAGCTGCCGTAGGGCGGCAGGGGCTGCTCGCCGCAGGGGTTGGTCGCCTCGATCACCTCCGCGTGGCGGTTGGGGTTCTCCCGGTTGATCCGGTCGATGAAGATGACGCCCGGATCGCCGTTCAGCCATGCGTTCTCGGCGATCAGATCCCAAACCTCGCGGGCTCGGAGCTGGCCCACCACCCGGCCGTCCCGGGGGTTGATGAGATCGTACGCATCGTCCCGCTCCAGCGCGTCCATGAAGGCGTCGGTGATGGCCACGGAGATGTTGAAGTTGGTCACCTCGGTGCCGGACGCCTTGCAGGTGATGAACTGGAGGATGTCGGGATGGTCCACCCGCAGGATGCCCATGTTGGCCCCCCGGCGCTTGCCGCCCTGCTTGATGGAGTGGGTGGCCGCGTCAAAGACCTTCATGAACGAGACAGGGCCGCTGGCCACCCCACCGGAGGTGCGGACCGGATCGCCCTGAGGCCGCAGGCGGCTGAAGGCGAAGCCCGTGCCACCGCCCGACTGGTGGATGAGGGCGGCCGCCTTCAACGTCTCAAAGATGCCTTCCAGGGAGTCTTCCACCGGAAGCACGAAGCAGGCCGAAAGCTGCTGCAGGGGCAGTCCGGCGTTCATCAGGGTCGGGGAGTTGGGCATGAACTCCCGCTGGGTCATGAACCGGTAGAACCGGTCCTCCAGCTCCCGGACCTGTCCCGGATCCTTGCCGTACACCTCGCCGTCGACCGCCGCAATGTTCCGGGCGACCCGCCGGAAGAGTTCCTCCGGTGTTTCCACAATCTGCCCGTTCTCCCGCCGGAGGTACCGGGCCTCCAGCACCGTACGGGCGTTGGCGGTCAGCTCCATTCCGACTCCTCCCTGCTCCCAGCGCCCTCCTGAGCCGTCGGTTCCCGGGGCGCCTCAGAGACTACCATAGGACAAACATCTGTTCGCGTCCAGACCCTTCTTGACGCGAGCCGTTCCGAAAAAAGAGGGGTCACACTACATGTTGACCCCATCCACACTCTAGCCACCTATATGTTGTGTGTCCAGGGGAAGATAGAACCGCCTGGGACCCTCACGGGCGCTCTGGGAAGATCAGGGAGAGCCAGGTCGGCCGGACGCCTTCAGGCGAGGTCGCCCACCAGGGCCTGGACTTCCCGGGCCGCCTGGGCCTGATTCTCGGCCTCGTTCTGAAGCTCCTGCAAGCGCTGGGCCAAGGCGATGGCCCCGGTTTCCAGACTCCGGACCTGCTCGGTTAGTTGAGTGAGCGCGGCCCCCGTCTCCTCGAACTGGGCCACGATCTCCTGGGTGGTGGCCACCACTTCTTCGGTGCGGCGGCTCACCCGGTCGGCCTGGTCGGACTGGCGGCTGGCGGTGGTCTGGACGGTGAGCACGTTCCCCCGGAGGGTCTCGAAGGTGGATCCTACCGCATCCAAAGCCGCGCTCACAAAGCCGGCCCGGGTGCGGACCGCCTCAATGCCGGCCGCGATGTGGGCAACCGCCTGGACCACCTCTTGGGTGGCCGCCCCCACCTCCTGGGCGATCTGGCGGATCTGGCCGGCCGCCTCGGCGCTCTCGCTGGCCAGCTTCCGCACCTCGGCGGCCACCACCGCGAAGCCCCGCCCATGCTCGCCCGCCCGGGCTGCCTCGATGGCCGCGTTGAGGGCGAGGAGGTTGGTCTGGTCGGCGATGGTCTCGATGGTGCCCAGGATCTCACCGATCCGCCCCAGCCGGGCGGCGAAGGCGCCGGTCAGGCTCTGGATCGCCTCGGCCTGGCGGGTGATCTCCCCCACCGCCTCCGCCATGGCGGCCGTCTCCTCCCGGCCCCGGTCCACCTGGATCCCCGTCGCCTCCATGGCCTCCACCGAGCGCTCGGCCAGCTCCCGGGCCTGGTGGGCCCCGTCCCTCAGGGCGGCCGCCTCCGCGGCCGTCTCGCCCATGGCGTCGGTGATCCGGCCCGCGCCTGCGGCGGCCGTCTGGCTGCCTGTGCTCACCTCTTGGAAGGCCTGCTTCATGCTGGTGAAGGTCCGGGAGAGCTCCTGGCTGAAGGCCCCCAGCTCCTCCACCGTCCCCCGGGTGCGGGCCGCCCCGCTGGCCGCCGCCTCCGAGACGGCCCGCAGGCCCGTCACCCGGCCCCGGAGACGGCCGTTGAAGAAGATGGTGACCAGGACCGCCACGAGCAAACCGGCGCCCAGGATGAGGGCCGTGGCCCAACGGCCCAGCCGGCCCAGCTGCTCCTGCCGGGCCCAGACCGCCGCCTCGTCTGCCGCGAGGGTGGCCCGGGCCCGGGCCACCCCGTCCTGCAGGATCGCCAGGGCCCCGGCCGCCTCCCCCTGGGCCGGCGTCGCCTCCGGGCCGGGACCGGCCAGGGCGGCGAGCCTCTTGGCCGCCGCCTCCACCAGGGCGAGATCCTCCCCGGCCAGGAAGGCGGCCAGGACCGCCAGCCCCTCCCGGGCGAACCAGTCGGCCTCAGCCCGCACCGCGGCCACGTTTCCCCCGGTGGCCGCCTGGCTCGCCTCGCCCCCGTGAAGGTGCGCCGCCATCACCGCCAGGGCATGCTCCACCCGGGCCAGCGCCACGCTGGCCTCGCTCTGCTGGCGAAGGGCGTCCAACCCCGAGTCAAGCTGGTTCAGGATGAGAAGGGTTCCGCTTCCGAAGAGGGTGAAGCCCGTCATCACCACGAGAAAACCCAGCACCATCTGACGGGCCAGAGATTGCGCAAGCAGCCGGCGACCCAAACCCAACCCTATGCCTCCCCGCTCCCCAGTGGACCGCCACGCCCGCGGCCACCACCGGAAGCGGGAGCCGCCAGGGTGCGTCCCTTGCTGATTCCATCGGTTTCCAGCGGCGCGGGCTTGAGGCAGCGGCTCGGCGCCCGGCCCGACGCAACGAAAAGAGAGGGTGGGGCCCGAGAGGACGCGGCGGCGAGGGCGGGGCCGCAGGGTTTGTTGGTTGGTGCAACGAAGCTATGGGGGAAGGCCTCCCGGAAGGCCGCATCACGGTGATGGAGGGTCGCAGATGGCCTGGGTGATCGGTCTCGACATCGGCACGAGCTCCACCAAAGGCCTGCTGGTGGACGAAGCGGGCCAGGTGGTCGCCAGCGCCTCCCACCCGTACGAGCTCATCCAGCCCGCCCCCGGCTGGGCGGAGCAGAACCCCGAGGACTGGTGGGAGGCGACCTGCACCGTCGTCCGGAAGCTGATCCAGAAAGCGGGGATCCAGCCTTCCGAGGTGAAAGCCCTCGGCCTTTCCGGCCAGATGCACGGCATGGTCCTCATCGACCAGGCCGGCCAGGTGGTCCGGCCGCCCATCCTCTGGTGCGATGTGCGCACCACCGCCGAGTGCCGGGCCATCGAAGAGGCGGTGGGCCTGGAAGACCTCCTCCAGTTCACCGGCAATCCGGCTCTGGAGGGGTTCACTGCCCCCAAGCTGGTCTGGATGCAGCGGCACGAGCCTGACGCGCTGGCCCGCGCCGAGACCCTGCTCCTGCCTAAGGATTACATCCGCTTCCGCCTGACGGGCGAGCGCCGGATGGAGATCAGCGACGCCGCGGGCAGCCTCCTCTTCGACGTGCGGGCCGGCACCTGGTCCGAGCCGGTCTTGGAGCGGTTGGGGCTTCCCCCCTCCCTGCTCCCTCCGGTGGTGGGCTCCTGGGAAGTGGCGGGCCAGATCACCGCCGAGGCTGCGGAGGCGACGGGGCTGCCCGTCGGGACCCCGGTGGTGGGCGGCGGCGCCGACAACGCTTGCGGCGCCCTGGGCGCGGGCGTCATCGACCCGGGCCAGGCCCTGGTCAGTATCGGCACGTCGGGCGTGGTCCTCTCCCCCTTGAGCCGCCCGCCGGCCACCAGCGACGGCAAGCTCCACCTCTTCAACCACGCGCTCCCCGAGCGGTGGTACCTCATGGGCGTGATGCTCAGCGCGGGCTTGAGCTACCGCTGGTTCCGGGATGAGCTGGCCCCGCTGGAGAAGGCGGCCGGGCAGGTGACGGGCATCGACGCCTTCGAGCTTCTGAACCGGGAGGCGGCCAGCGCCCCGCCGGGGGCGGGCGGCGTCCTCTTCCTCCCCTACCTGAACGGCGAGCGGACCCCCCACGCTGACCCCCACGCCCGGGGCACCTTCTTCGGCATCTCCTCGGCCCACCGCCGGGCCCACCTGGTCCGGGCGGTGATGGAGGGGATCACCTTCGGCCTGCGGGACTCCTTGGAGCTCATGCGCGCGACGGGCCAGCCCGTCTCTCGGCTGCGGGCCATCGGCGGCGGGGCCAAGAGCGACCTCTGGCTCCAGATCCAAGCGGACATCCTGGACGCGGTGGTGGAGCGGCCGGTGGTGGACGAAGGGCCCGCCTACGGGGCCGCGCTCCTGGCGGGCGTGGGCGCCGGCTGGTACCGGACCCCCCACGAGGCGGCCCAGCACGTGGCGGTCCAGGCCACCTACGAGCCCAACCCCGAAACCCGGGAGGTGTACGACGAGACCTACCAGCTCTACCGGGACCTCTACCCGGCCTTGCAGCCTCTCTTCCCCCGGGTGGCTGCCTTGGGCGGGTAGGGGCGAGCAGGGCTAGCCCGGCCCAGGGCCCGGCCGCCTGCCGATCGGCGTGCTAGGCCCGGCGCTCCCGCAAGAAGAGGAGCCGGGGCGCCTGGGGGAAGCGGAGCACCTCCATCCCCCGGGCCCAGGCGGGCAGCCGGCCCTGGAGGCGGACGTCCACGTAGTGGTAGACCCCGGGCAGGGGGTTGGCGGAGGCGTCGGCCTGGATCACCTCCCAGGCCACCTCCACCGCGGTGTACCAGGCCTCATCCTCTGAGGCCGGGCCCGAAAGGGGGTCCGTCATGGTCTCCCGGTTGGGATCGGACCGGAGCCAGACGCTGAACTGGCCCGGCTGGGTGACCACCGCCGGGTAGGTGTTGGGAAACTCCGGCGCCTCCACCCGGTTCCGGATCACCCAGGCGACCAGCCGCATCCCTTCCCGGCCCTCGCCCCGGGCTTCGGCCCAGATGGTCTTGGCCACGTACATCACGTCGGTGAAGCGCTTGGGATCGAGCGGCCGCCGGCGCCACCACCGGCCCAGCCCCCATGTGCTCGCCTGCTCGGCCATCCCCTGCACCTCCGCCTCGGGCCCGCACGGGGCTGTCCCACCCAGCCTATGCGGGCGGAGACGGGCGGGTGCCGGGGGCCGCGGGAGGCCCGGGGGTGCGGCCCTGCCCCGGGGTGCCTGGCTGGTGTCACAGGGGTTCTGGCTGGTAGCGTGGATGGCTCTGCTTCGGCGTGCTCATGGAAGGTGACAAGAAGACGGAGGTGTGGATCATGGCGCGGATCACCAACCCCATCTTGACCGGCTTCAACCCGGACCCGTCCATCTGCCGGGCCGGTGAGGATTACTACATCGCCGTCTCGACCTTCGAGTGGTTTCCCGGGGTGGGCATCTACCACTCCAAAGACCTGAAGCACTGGCGCCTGGTCGCCCGGCCCCTCAACCGGTTGAGCCAGCTGGACATGCGGGGGAATCCCGACTCGGGCGGCGTGTGGGCCCCCGCCCTCTCCTACGCCGATGGGCGCTTCTGGCTGATCTACACCGACGTGAAGGTGGTGGACGGCCAGTGGAAGGACTGCCACAATTACCTGGTCACCAGCGAGACCATCGATGGCGAGTGGTCCGACCCCATCTACCTGAACGGGAGCGGCTTCGACCCCTCCCTCTTCCACGATGACGACGGGCGGAAGTACCTGGTCAACATGGTCTGGGACCACCGGGTGGGCCGCCACAACTTCTACGGCATCGCCCTGCAGGAGTACTCCCACGAGGAGCGGCGCCTGGTGGGCCCCCGGAAGATCATCTTCAAGGGCACCGACGTCAAGCTCACCGAGGCGCCCCACCTGTACAAGATCGACGGCTACTACTACCTGATGACCGCCGAGGGGGGCACCCGCTACGAGCACCAGGTGACCCTGGCCCGGGCCAAGAACATCTGGGGGCCCTACGAGGTCCATCCCGACAACCCCCTGCTCACCTCCTACCCCTACCCCCGGAACCCCCTCCAGAAGGCGGGCCACGCCTCCATGGTCCAGACCCACACGGGCGAGTGGTTCCTCGTCCACCTCACCGGCCGGCCCCTGCCCAAGGAGGATGAGCCGCTCCTCGCCCCCCGGGGTTACTGCCCCCTGGGCCGGGAGACGGCCATCCAGCGCCTGGAGTGGCGGGACGGCTGGCCCTACGTGGTGGGCGGCAACCAGCCCTCTCTGGAGATTGAGGGACCCCAGATCCCCGAGCACCCCTGGGAGCCCGACTACCCCGAAAAGGACGACTTCGATTCCGACCAACTCAACCTCCACTTCCAGACCCTCCGGATCCCCCTGGGGCCCGACATCCTCTCCCTCACCGACCGGCCGGGCCATCTCCGGCTCTACGGGCGGGAGTCCCTCACCTCCAAGTTCACCCAGGCCTTCGTCGCCCGGCGGTGGCAGCACTTCAACTTCGTGGCCGAGACCAAGGTGGCGTTCGAGCCGGAGACCTTCCAGCAGGCGGCGGGGCTGGCCTGCTACTACAACACGGAGAACTGGACCATCCTCCAGCTCACCTGGGATGAGGCGAAGGGCCGCATCCTGGACCTGATGGCCTGCGACAACTTCAACTTCAGCCAGCCCCTCCAGGGCCGGGAGATTCCCGTACCGGAAGGTGTCGAGTACGTCTACATGCGGGTGACGGTGCGTACCCACACCTACCGCTTCAGCTACTCCTTCGACGGCGAGCGCTGGGAGGAGATCCCCATCGACTTCCCCTCCTACAAGCTCTCCGACGACTACGTGCGGGGCGGGGGCTTCTTCACCGGCGCCTTCGTCGGCATGCACTGCCGGGACATCACCGGCAGCGGCAAGCCCGCGGACTTCGACTACTTCATCTACCGGCCCCTGGAGGGCTGACGGCTCCTGGCCCATGCGGGCCGCCGCCTGAAGCGGCGGCCCGCGGCCCTTTCCCGGAGCCACCGGAGAAGGAGCTTGGTGAAGGAATCTGAAGCCGCTATGGCATAATTTGGTATAGGAGAGCCAAAGGGATGGGTGGTCCCCTTTTTCTTTGGCCGACTTAGTTCTTGTGATCACAATCTCATACTCAGACCAGCCATGGAAGACGGACGACGCTGCTGAGTCCCGGCCCGGTGGGGCTGGGCCACCGAGGAGGCACAACCCATGGACGATCATCGCCAGCAGGGGATCAGTCGGAGAGGATTCTTGAAGGGGGCCGCCATCGGCGCCGGGGCCCTGGCCCTGGCCGGCTGGGCGCCCAGCCTGGCCAGCGCCCTCCCCGCGGAAGCGGTGCCCCGCCGGTGGGATGCTGAGGCGGATCTGGTCATCGTCGGAGGCGGGGGTGCAGGCCTGGTCGCCGCGATTACCGCTCGGGAGCGGGGCGCGACGGTGCTGGTCCTGGAGAAGGCCGCCCGCTGTGGGGGGACCACCGCCCTGTCGGGTGGTCTGCTCCAAGCGGCCGCGACGCCCTACCAGCGGGAGGCCGGTATCCTCAACGACACCACCGAGGCCCACTACCAGTTCTGGCTGGAGCAGAGTGAGGGGATCGCCGACCCTGACCTGGTCCGGGTGCTGGCCGAGGAGGCGCCCAAGAGCATCCAGTGGCTCGCGGACCGGGGTGTCATCTTCACCAGTGTCATGCCTTTGGGCCGGATCCCCTTCATCGACCCGGCCCAGAACGTCCCCCGGATTCACGCGGTGGAGGGCAGCGGCATGGGCCTCATGAGGACCATCGAGGATGTGGCGAGGGCCCGGGGCGCCGAGATCTGGACCAACACCTCCGTGGTGGCCCTGGTCACCGACAAGGAGCAGGGCGTCGTCGGCGTCAAGGCCGAAGGCCGGCGGGGCACCCTCTTCATCCGGGCGGCCAAGGCGGTCATCCTCGCCACCAGCAGCTTCGACCACAACCGGGAGATGGCCCGGGCCTTCTCGCCCCAGCAGCTCTGGGCCCTGGAGACGGGCCGCTGCCTCTGCGCCAAGACCAACGAGGGCGACGGCATCCGGCTGGCCATGGGCGTCGGGGCAGACCTTGCGGGCATGGGCGGCACCATCGGCTACTGCGGCGTGAACGTCGGCCGCACCGAGGAGGTGCCGGGCATCTGGGTGAACAAGCTGGGGCAGCGCTTCGTCGATGAGGCGTCCCACTACGCCTACGCCATGTGGGCCGTCTTCAACCAGCCCATGCACCAGGCCTGGGCCATCTTCGATGACGAGGTGAAGGCTCTGGGCGGCCGGGCCATCGGCGGCGCCTTCCAGAGCTGGAGCGACGACCTAAGCCGGGAGATCGCGGCGGGCGTCATCCACCGGGGCAACACCATCGAAGAGCTGGCCCAGTCCCTCGGGATCCCGGCCCACCACCTGGCCGCCACCGTCAAGGCTTGGAACGAGGATGCAGCCCGGGGCGTGGACACCCTCTGCGGCCGGGAGGTGGCCTTGAAGCCCATCGCCAAGCCACCCTTCTATGCCGCCCTCGTCACCGAGGTGAACCTGGGCTCCATGGGCGGCGTGAAGATCAACACCAAGGGCCAGGTTCTCAACGTCGAGGGCCAGCCCATCCCCCACCTCTACGCGGCGGGCATGGTGGCCGGCGGCTTCCTCGGGCCCTACTACCCAGGGAGCGGCACCGCCGTCCAGGTGGCCATCACCTTCGGGCGCGTTGCGGCCGAGCACGCGGTGCGGGAACGGCCGACCGCGTGAAGGACCATCGCGAAGGAACGGCAAACCCTGCGGTCGCGGCCAACGCCCTGGCCCAGGCCGGGGCGTTGGCCCTTTCACGCCTACTTGTGGGCGAGCACGGGCTGGAACGCGGTCAGTCGCTGGAGGAAGGTCTCGGGATCGCCGGCGGTCATCCCCAGCGCCAAGGCCTCCAGCCCAGGACCCTCCAGAGGCCCTCCAAACGAAAGAGGTCCCCACGCACGCAAACGCTGTGGGGACCGCTACCAAGCCCGAAAAGGCCCGTCGTTCTGGGATGCTTCCCTGTGGTGCCGAAGGCGGGAGTCGAACCCGCACGGGTTGCCCCAGACGATTTTGAGTCGTCCGCGTCTGCCATTCCGCCACTTCGGCACGCGTCGCTGTAGTTCATGGTACCAGACCGCCGCCCCCCGCGCAAGACCCCCTTAGCTCCCCCGGCCGCTCGCCTGCCGGGCTTCCATCAACCCGTAGAGGGTGGCGTTGACTGGCACAGGGATCCCCAAGCGCTCGCCCTCCCGCACCACGTAGCCGTTGAAGCTCTCCAGCTCCAGGGGCTTGCCCCGGACCAGATCGTGGTACATGGAGCTCACCGCGGGCAGGGCCGCCGCGGCGGCCACCACCCGGTCCACCACCCCGTCATCCAAAGGAACCCCCTGGGCCCGGGCGACGGCCAGGGCCTCCCGGACGCTCGCCTCAAAGAGCCAGCGGGACCGGGGCGCGGCCACCAGGCGGGCGCCCGTGGCGCCGGTGAGGGCGCTGGCGGCGTTGAGGGCCACATTGAAAAGCATCTTCTCCCACTTGGCCGCCCAGATGTCCTCGGCCACCTGCACGGGAATCCTCGCCTCGGCCAGAACCTGGCGGAGCTGTTCCAACCGGGGGCTGGAGCCACCCTCCGGTTCGCCCACCACCAGCTCCCCCCGGGCCCGGTGCTCGATCACTCCCGGGGCCACCCGCTCGGCCCCGATGTAGGCCACGGCCGGCACCACCCGGCCCATCCCGTACAAGGCGGCCAGCTTCCCCTCGTTCTCCACCCCGTTCTGGAGGCAGAGGATGGTGGTGCTCGGGCCCACCCAGGGCGCCATGGCCCGGGCCGCCCCCTCGGTATCGTAGCTTTTCACGGCAAAGAGGATGAGATCTTGCGGGCCCGTGCCGGAAGCCTGCTCCGTCGCCTCGGGCCAGGCAACCCACTCCCCTCCCCCAGCCTGGACGGGCCGCACCCGCAAGCCTTCCCGCCGGATGGCCTCCAGGTGCGCCCCCCGCGCGAGAAGGGTCACCGGGTGGCCCGCCCGGCTCAACAGGGCCCCGAAGTAGCCGCCCACCGCTCCCGCTCCCACCACGCCAACCCGCACGGGCCCCGCCTCCTGCCATCGGGTATCGTCACTCAATTGAGTCCATTCGGCCGCTCTCCGTCCTTCCCTTCCCGGCTCTTTCCGGGTATGGTACAAGCCAGGGCCTGCCGCGGCCTGGGTGGGCCCGGGCAGGCCTGCTCCAGGCTTCTCAGCAGGTGGCCTCAGGCCGGAGTGATGGACGATGAGGAGGGATTCCTGTGAAGAGCCACACCGAGTACCTCACCTTCAACACCCAGAAGCGCCAGGAGATCATCGACATCACCGACAAGGTGGAGGCGGCCCTGGCCAAGTCGGGCATCCAGGAGGGAATGGTGCTGGTGAGCGCCATGCACATCACCGCCTCCGTCTTCGTTAACGACCACGAAAGCGGGCTCTGGCAGGACATCCTGGACTGGCTCGAGGGCCACATCGCGCCGTGGGACCGCCATCCGTCCCGGGGCGACGACTACCTCCACAACCGGACGGGCGAGGACAACGGGGCCGCCCACCTGCGGAGCCTCACCATCGGGCATGAGGTGATCGTCCCCGTCACCAAGGGGCGGCTGGACTTGGGTCCCTGGCAGCGGATCTTCTACGGCGAGTGGGATGGCCAGCGGCCCAAGCGGCTTATCATCAAGGTGATGGGCGAGTAACGCCACCCGGGTTCTGGACAGGCCGGCACCCCCATACATATCTGGTGGGAGGAGGCCTGTCCATGCAACGGCTCGGGCGTATCCGGCTCGTGTGGAGTCTGCTGCTTGTGCTCTGCCTGCTGGCGGGGCGCGAGTTCGTGGCCAACCGCCGGCTCCTTCAGGACTACCAGAACCTGCTGGCCGAGAGTCAGGCCCTGCTTGAGGCCCAGCAGGCCGAGCTCAACGCGCAGCAGGCTGAGCTGGCAGCCCGCCAGGCGGAGCTCGACGCCCGGCAGGCAGAGCTGGAGAGCCTCCTCGACGAGGTGCAGCAGCTCCGGGGCACATTGGAGGCAACGGAGCAACGGCTCCGGGAGTACGAGGCGTACTACGAGCGGATCCGTCCCATCGCCGCAGCCCTCCGCTCGGCCCGGGGCGCGGATCCCTGGGCCATCGCCGCCCAGATCGAGCGGTCCAGCCGGCGCTGGGGGGTCGATCCCTGGCTGGTGGTGGCCGTCGGCTTCGCCGAGTCCAGCTGGAATGTGCACGCCCGGGGCCGGGCGGGCGAGGTGGGGCCCATGCAGGTCATGCCCGCCACCTACCGGGCCATGGGCGGCAAGCACTTGGGTGACTGGCGGGAGAACATCGACGTGGGCACCCGCTACCTGGCCCTCATGCTGGACCACGCCCAGGGGGACGTGCGCCTCGCCGTGGCCTACTACAACGCCGGCCCCTCCCGCCCCGCGGCCGTCGTGCGGCAGATCAGCGCCCGCCACGTGGAGCGGGTGATGCAGTACCGGTACCTGTTGTAGACTCCCCTCTCGTCTGGCCGGTCCCGTGACACCCCCGGCTCCCCGCCCATAGGATGGAGGGCCACCTTCATGCGGGGGGAGCCGGCATGGAGATCCACGTGGTCCAGCAGGGGGAGACCCTGAGCTTCATCGCCCAGCAGTACGACCTCACCGTGACCCAGCTGGTGGAGGCCAACCAGCTTCCCGACCCCGACCGCCTCGCGGTGGGCGAGGCCCTCCTCATCCCCCAGGAGGTGGTGGTCGCCGTCCAGCCGGGCGACAGCCTCTTCCGCATCGCCCGCCAGTTCGGCGTCTCGGTGACCGCCCTGGTCGCGGCCAACCCCCAGATCACCAATCCCGACGTGATCCTGCCCGGCCAGCTGATCCGCATCCCGGGGCTGGAGCGGGAGCGGTACCTGGTCCGGCCGGGGGATACCCTGAGCGCCATCGCCCAGGCCCGGGAGATCCCCTTGAGCGGCCTGATCCGGATGAACCCCCAGGTGGCCAACCCCAACCTGATCTACCCGGGCCAGCGCCTCTGGCTCCCGGTGCTGGAACGGCGGCGCCCCACCATGACGGTTAACGGGTACCTGGCCCCCAGCGCCACCGCCCCGGCCCGGATCCGGGAGCTGGCCCCCTGGCTGACCAGCGTCAGCCTCTTCTCCTTCCCCGTCCGGGCCGACGGGGCGTTGGGCCGCCCCGGCTTTGTGACCGAGACGGTGACCGCCGCCCTGGAGCAGGGCCTCATCCCGCTGGCGGTGATCACCAACATCGACGGCGGCACCTTCGACCGGGACCTGGCCCACGCCATCCTGAGCGATCCCGCCGCCCGGCGCCGGGCGGTGGCCGAGACCCGGGAGGTCGTGGAGACGTACCGCTTCCGGGGCGTCAACGTGGACTTCGAGAACATGCCCCCGGAAGACCGGCCCCTGTTCAACCGGTTCATGGAGGAGCTGGCCGAGGCCTTGCGCCCCGCCGGGCACCTGGTGGGGCTCGCCGTCGCCCCCAAGGCCTCCGACCGCCCCACCGAGCCCTGGGTGGGCACCTTCGACTACGCCACCCTGGGCCAGATCGCCGATTTCGTCGTGATCATGACCTACGAGTGGGGCTGGGTGGGCGGGCCGCCCATGGCCGTCTCCCCCGCCAACCTGGTCCGGCTGGTCTTGGACTACGCGGTCTCCCTCATCCCCCGGGCGAAGATCCTCCAGGGCATCAACCTCTACGGCTACGACTGGCTCCGGGATGAGGACCCCGCCACCCTGGCCCGCACCCTCTCGCCGCCCCAGGCGACCCAACTCGCCTTCGACACGGGTGTGCCCATCCTCTTCGATCCCAAGGCCGAATCGCCCTGGTTCCGCTACACCGGCCCCGAGGGCGGCGAGCGGGAGGTCTGGTTCGAGGACGTCCGCTCCATGCTGGCCAAGTACCAGATCACCCAGGTCCTGGATCTGGCGGGGGTCAGCTTCTGGAACCTGATCTTCCGATTCCCCCAGAACTGGCAGCTCCTCCAGCGGGTCTTCCAAGTACGCAAAGGCCGGATGGTCCCGTAGCGGCCCTAGTCCCCAGCATGGCCCGACCCGCGCCTTGTTCGGCCCACGCCTTACCCGGCCCCCGCCCTGCTCCGGCCGCGCCCCCCAGACCCTCCCGGCGGTCCACCCGCTCGACGGCCCCCGCCCTTCGGGCACACCAGACCGGCCCCCTGCCTTCCCCTGCCCCGCGCCCTGGACTACAATGGACTGCAGCCGTTCCTCTCAGCCCCCGGAGACCAGCCTTGCCCCGACCCAGGGCTGGTGGAGCCCCGGGGTGTAAAGGAGGCCGATCCCGCTGCGCGACCAGTCCATCGGAGGACGCCCGGCATCCTGGGAGCTGGCCAGTGAGAGAAGAGAAGCCCCTGCCCGCCGCCCGGCGGCCATCGACTTCACCCGGGGGTCCATCACCTCCCACCTGGTGCGGCTCTCCGTGCCGCTGATGGCGGGGAACATCCTCCAGACGGTCTACAATCTGGTGGACATGTTCTGGGTGGGCCGGCTGGGCGCCACGGAGGTGGCGGCCGTCTCCATCGTCTTTCCCACCGACTGGCTGCTCACCTCCATCGCCATGGGGATCACCATCGCCGGCGCCTCCCTGGTCGCCCAGTGGACAGGGGCGGGCAACCGGGAGCAGGCCACCCAGGTGGCGGGCCAGACGGTCACCGTGGCGGTGCTGGCGGCCCTGGGGCTGGCCACCCTGGCCCACCTCCTCCGGGTGCCCCTGCTCACCCTCTTGGGGGCCACAGGCGAGCTCTTCGCCCACACCTACGCCTACATCACGGTCATCATCTGGAGCGTCCCCTTCACCTTCCTGTTTTTTGCCTTTGGCTCGGCCATGCGGGGCGTGGGCGACACCCTGCGGCCCATGTACCTCACCGTGCTGAGCAACGGGCTCAACATCCTCCTCGACCCCATCCTCATCTTCGGGTGGGGCCCGGCTCCCGCCCTGGGCGTGGCCGGGGCGGCCTGGGCCACCTTGATTGCCCGGGCCCTGGCCGGGTTCGTGGGCCTCGCGGCCCTGATGAGCGGCCGGCTCGCCATCCAGGTCCGGCCGAAGGACCTCCTGCCCCGCTGGTCCCTAGCCCGCCAGCTCCTCACCATCGGCGGGCCGGCCGCGGTGGACGGCGCCGCCCGGAGCTTCTCCTCGGTGGCCATGATCGCCATCGTCACCCGCTTCGGCCCCGCGGTGACGGCGGCCTACGGGATCGTGATGCGGGTGATGTCGCTGGTCTGGACCACGGCCGGGGCGGTGGGCCAGGCGGTGGGTACGGGTGTGGGCCAGAACCTGGGGGCGGACCAGCCCCAGCGGAGCCGGCGGGTGGCCTGGACGGGCATCGCCCTCAATCTCGTCGTGGTAGGCACCGGCGGCCTCTTGGGCGTGCTCCTCGCGCCTTGGATTGTGGGGCTCTTTGTGAAGGATCCCACCGTGATCCGGCTGGGCACCGACTTCCTCCGGGTGAGCGGCTGGGCCTTCGGCCTGGCAGGTGGGGTCATGGTGGTGCAGGGGGCCTTCCAGGGCGCGGGCCGGACAGGCCACTCCATGATCCTCTCCATCCTCAACCGGTGGGTCTTCCGGATGCCTGTGGCCATCCTCCTCGCGTGGGGGCTGGGCTGGGGCCCCGACGGGCTTTGGTGGTCCTTCTTCATCTCCGACGCCGCGGTCTTCGCCATAGCCGCCCTCTGGCTCTGGCGAGGCCGCTGGGCCCGGGCGGTGATCCAGCATGGTTGACGAACACGCTCGCCGCCGGCTGGCGGCCGTCAGCCGACGTCTGGCGGCGGAGGGGCTGGTCTCGGGCGCGGGCGGGAACGTGAGCCTGCGCACCCCCCAGGGGATCCTCATCACCCCCAGCGGCCTGCCCTGCGCCGAGACCGGGCCGGACGATTTGGTCCTGGTCGATCTGGAGGGGCGGGTGCTGGAGGGAACCCGGAAGCCCTCCTCCGAGACGCCCATGCACCTCGCGGTCTACCGCCATCACCCCCAGGTGGGGGGTATCGTGCACACCCACAGCCTCTACGCCTCCGCCTTCGCCACCGCAGGCCGGGAGATCCCACCCTACCACTACATGGTGGCGGCCGTGGGCGACCGGGTCCCCCTGGCCCCTTACGCCACCTTCGGCACCGACGCCCTGGCGGAGAGCGTCGTTCGGACCCTGGGCGGCCGGTATGGGGCGGCTCTTCTCGAACGGCACGGCGTGCTGGCTGTCGGGGCGACGCCTGAGGAGGCCCTGGATCGGGCGGTGGCGGTGGAACACGTGGCGCACGTGACCTACCTCGCCCTCCAGCTGGGGTACCCGGAACCCCTCCCGCCCGACGAGGTCCAGCGGCTGGTGGAGCGGTTCAAGACCTACGGGAAGGCAGAGCCACCCGAGGCGTAAGCGCGGGCTGGACGAAAAAGGCCCGGTGTTGGAACGGACACCCGCTCATGCGGCGGAGGCCACGCCGAGGCAGCTCAAGGCTGGGCAGCCAGGCTCCGGGAGGCGCCCTCCCCCGCTCCCGGCTCCTCCCGGCCCTCCCGGACCCACCACCAGAAGAGAAGGACCAAGAGCCCCCCGAAAACCATGTGCCCCATCACCCACATAAGCCCAGCCCCCAGGACTTGGTCGGCCACCGGGTCCAGGCCCCACAGCCGGGGCAGGACCAGGTAGGTGCCGAAGAGGGGCCGCCCGGCGAGGCCGATGACGAAACTGACCAGCCAGCTGATCACCCAGGTGGTGGCCAGCATCAGCCCCCGAACCACGAGGGGGAGCCCGTACCGGCCCGGGTAGAGGGCGACACTCCAGAAGAAGAGCCCCACCCCATGGGGCAGCACATCCTCCAGGCTGGCGAGGAACGGGTTCTGCTTGGGCAGGTCCAGGGGCAGGCCGCAGGCCACCCGCAAGCCCTCCCCAGGCGGCAGGGGCCAGTGCCAGAAGAGCATCACCCCGTTGTAAAGCAGCCAGGCCCCCAGGGCCAGGACGGGCGAGCCCACCCGCCGGCGCCACCAGGCTTGCCCCTCCAGGACCTCCACCAAGCGGTGGGGCATCCCCCAGAGCATCAGGAGCGGCGCGACCACCTGGGCGAGCATGTGGGTGACAACGTGGAGGGTGAAGAGGTACCGATCCCCAGCCGCGTTGACAGGCGACAGGAGCCCCACCACCAGCGCGCCGCAGCCAGCCGCGAAGGCGACCACCTGCCGAGGCCGGGGCTTCAGAGGCAGGAGGAACCGCCCGTAGAGGTACGCGGCCACGGCAAGCCACGCGATGAGCAGCGGGTTCCAGGTCCAGGGGATGGTCACGTCAGGCACGGTGCTGGGCTCCTCGAGGCGGGTCCCGTTGACCCGCCACTTGCGAATGGTTATCGTATATCTGCCGAAACCATTCGCTGCTGCCAGCCCGGGGCCTGCTCCCAACCCACGACGAGGGAGGTCCGGGGCGAGGCACACGCCGAGAGGAGGCCCCCCATGCCGGCCCGACGCCGCATGCTCGTGGAGATCGCTCTGGTGATCGTCATCGCAGTAGCAGGGGTGACCTGGGCCTACACCAGCCGCCCGGCCCCGGCCTTCCACGGGCGGCTGCTGGAGCCCTTGCGGGAGGCGCCGGTCTTCAGCCTGACCGACCACCAGGGCGAGCCCTTCCACCTGGCCGACCAGCGGGGGAAGGCAGTCCTCCTCTTCTTCGGCTACACCACCTGCCCCGACGTCTGCCCCGCCACTTTGGGTACCCTGGGCCAGATGAAGCGCCAGTTGGGCGCCGACGGCGAGCGGGTGGAAGTGGTCTTCATCACCGTCGATCCCGAGCGGGACACCCCTGCCCGCCTGGCCGAGTATCTCGGCTACTTTGATCCCTCCGCCATCGGGCTAACCGGCCCTCCCGAGGAGCTGGCCCGGGTCCGGGAGGCCTACGGGGTGTACGCCGAGCGGGTGAACGATCCCCAGGCCCCCGGCGGCTACTGGATGAACCACACGGCCACGGTACTCCTGATCGATCCCGAGGGGCGGCTCCGCCTCAGCTACACCTTCGGCTCTGCTCCGGCTGAGATCGCGGAGGATGTGCGGCGGATCCTGCGCGGCTAGACGGCAGACATCGGGTTGTCTGTTGATCCGACCAGCAGGGCGAGAACCGCTGACAGGGTCGCCACCAGGCTACCCCGTGGCACCGTCTCCCTGCGCACCCACGCTCATTCTCTGGCGCGTTCAATGGGGCCACCTCTCTTTAGAGGTGGTCATC
>NZ_VSCV01000009.1:0-62406 GCF_047459355.1 Limnochorda sp.
TCGCCGGGCTTGCGGACCCGCCAGTCTTTCCGGGTGAAGGGCACCTCGACCCGGAGCCAGTGCCTCTCCGGAACGCGTACCGGGATGCAGGGGTGGGCGAAGCTGCCCCCCTTCCACCAGACGGTGAGGGCGGAGTCGAGACAGTACTGGCCTGGCTCGTGGTACTGTTGCTTCCCAGCGGGGTTGCGTCCGGTGCGGAGACGGAAGGTGAGGCTGGCCGATGCCCCACTGGGCAGGTCGCCGACGGACCAGAGGACCTGAGTGGCCCCCCGGCCTTGGCCGAGCCGGCGGACGTCCACGTGGCCCCGGGACCCCATGACGGACCGGGGGTCGATCTCCAACTCGGCCCCGTAGTTGTTCCGCAGGGCGACCTGCCGGACCGCGGCCAGGGAGGTGTTGGTCACCGTCCAGACGACCTGCCACTCCACCTCTTCACCGAGGGGGACCAGCCAGAAGCCGTCAGCGTCTCGGACCACGCCGTCGGTGACCGCCTCGATCTCGTAGGTGACGACCAGGGGATGGGAGGCGGCCCCGGCCGGCACGGTGAGGAGGAGGCAAAGGAACGCGGCCCCCACCATGCCCAGGAGGTGTCCTGGAATCCTGCGTCCCTTGCCAGCCATGCGGCTCACCCTCTCCCCGTGCTCCCAGCCGTGGGCAAGTATAGGGAAAGGGCGCCGGAGGCGACAATCGGCCAGGGGAGCACACCCCCTGGTCCCAGGGCCCTTGGCCGCCAGGACAACAAACTGACGTTCGATTGGGAGGCGATCGAGGGGGTCTAGGAGAGCTGGGGCTTGACGAGCCCGCAGCGGACCGCCAGGAGGGCGGCTTGGGTCCGGTCCTCCACGCCCAGCTTCTGGAGGATCCGGGAGACGTGGGCTTTGGCGGTGCGGGTGGAACAGTGGAGGGCGGCGGCGATCTCCTTGTTGCTCAGTCCCTGGGTGAGAAGGGCCAGGGTTTCCAGCTCCCTGGGGGTCAGGGCCGTCCGGGGCCCTGTCGGCCGGGGCACCCAGGCCTGGAGGAGGGAGGAGACCAGGTGGGGGGCGGCGGCGGGGTGGAGGTAGGTCTCCCCCCGGCCGACGGCCCTGATGGCCCGTTCCAACTCGTGGGCGACGTGGTCTTTCCGCAGGTACCCCCTGGCCCCGGCCTCCAGAGCCCGCAGGGCGTAGGGCTCGTCGGGCAGGACGCTGACCACCAGAACCCCGCCGGTGAACCCCCGGTGGATGAGGCCCCGGGTCAGGTCGAGGCCGTCGGCGGTCCCCAGCTGGAGGTCGACCAGCACCACCCGGGGCTGGAGGGCGAAGGCGTGCTCCAGGGCGGCTTCGGGCGAGGCGGCCTCGCCCACCAGGCGGATGCTGGGAGCCAAGCTCTCCAGGAGGCTCCGGTAGGCGTGGCGGGCCAGGGGATCGTCCTCCACAAGGAGGACGGTGGTGGGCAGGCTGGTGGCCACAACGGTCACCTCCCAGGCACGGGGCCGCCAGCCCAGCCGGGTGAGCCGCGGCCGCCTGAGCCGCGCCCGGGCCCCTGGACCTCCCGGGCGGCGAGAAGCGGGGTGTGCCCCAAACTGAGCACAACGTGGCCCCGAAATCGTTTCAGTCTTCGGATGAATCCCGTATTGGGAGTCTACGCCGGGACCCCGGGCCCCTCCTCCTCCGGCGGACGTTTCTGGGAGAGGCGGGCTGGGGGACGGAAAGGCCAGCGGAGAAGGGCGGGCCCGCCAGGGCCCGCCCCGCCTCAACCTGGAACGCCTCGGGCTAGAAGCCGATGGCCAGGCCGCCGTAGAAGCCCGAACGGGTCACATCCCGGCTGATGGCGCCCTGGAAGGCCACGGCCCGGAGGGTGTCGGCCCGGTAGCCTGCCTGGAGGGAGATGGTGGGGGAGAGGAAGTACCGGGCCTGGAGGTCGTAGCCCAGGAAGAAGAGCCGGTGGGGGTCCATGGCGTTCATGGTCTCGTCGGTCCACCGGGCCCAGGGTGTGGCCCGCAGGCTGGCCCCCACCGCCAGCTGGTTGGTGACAGCCAGGCGGGTCTCCAACCCCAGCCCCCAGCCGGCCGCCTCAAAGGGGATCTGCTCGTCGGCCCCGTCGGTGGCCCACTGCCAGGAGACCGCCTGGTGGATCAGGCCCAGGGCGACGGGCCAGGGGCTCAGGCCGGCCCACGCCTCGGCCCGGAGCAGGTGGCTGGCGGGCCGGGACGGATCCCGGTCGGCGGGAATCCGGTTGGCCTCGGTGACCAGGCGGAACTCGGTGCCCGGGGCGAGGCTCAGGGCGGTGGTGATGGCGGTCGTCTCCAGGGGGACATCGAAGGACGCGGTCATGCCGTCCACGTTGGAGCGGTAGCTGTCCACCAGCCGGTCTTGGCCCCGGTTCACCTCCATGAAGGAGCTGACCGCGCCAGCCTGGGGCGTTGCCGCGGCGAGGAGCCCGGCCACCAGCAGGCAGACGGTGAGGATCCGGAGCCCAGGCCCGGGCTGGCCGGTCCGGGGCAGGCTCCTGGTTTCGGGCGCCGTGGTGCGCATGGGTCACCCAACCTCCTTTGGGCTTTCGGCCTCAGAATTGGTAGGCCAGGCCGAGGGTGTACCCGCTCTGCTGGTACCCCCGCTCCTGGAGGCCCTCAGCCGGGTTGGGAATCTCGGTCTGCTCCTGGCGGTACCCGGCGTGGGCCTCCAGCCCCCGCCAGAGGTTGAGGCTGGCGCCTACCTGGAACTGGGTGTAGGTACCCTGCCGGGTCTGGCCCGCCTCCAGCACCTCCGCCTGGGGCACGTGACGGACGGAACCCTCGAGGCGGACCCGCTTCGAGAGGTTCACCCCACCGGCCACCAGGCCACCCAAGCCGGTCACCGTCACCGGCGAGTCCTCCCCTTCGGGAAGGACCGAGTGGACATAGGTGGGCCCGACGGCGGCCCCCAGGAGGGGCAGGCGGTAGGTGGCCTCCACCCGGTAGCCGGGCACGGGCCAGGTCGCCGCGCCGTCGGCCAGCCCGTCGACGGTCTGGGCCACCTGGTCGGGGGTGGTGGCCAGTTCACCGGCCACCGTCAGCCGGGGGGTGAGCTCCAGGCCGAACTGGGCCAGGAGCTGGGGCGCGGCCTCGCTGGTCCGGGTGATCTGGCTGCCCGCCCGGTCCTCCCGGGCCAGGCGGGACAGCCAGTATTCCATGGAAAGCTCTGGGCTGACGGCGAGGACTGCGGGTGCCCGCAGGCTGTAGGCCAGCGCCAGGGCCATGAGGGCGAAGAGAAGACGGCGGATACGTTGGAACACCTGGTACACCCCTTCTGCGGCATAGATCTGTTCCATGTGGTCGCTCGACTTCAGGTGCGACGTGGGGGTACCGGGACGGGAGCCGCCTGCGGGCAGCCCCCCGGTACGCATGTGCAACCGAAGGCACAGACGCCTTCTCTTGGCATGGAAGGGCCTCCTGCCGGGGAGTCCTGGTGAGGCAGGGAAGACCTGGATGAGGGCGAAGCAGGCCCTGGAGGCGCCCAGCGGTCCGGAGCGCGGTTTGGCCGGGGAAGGAGGGCGGGCGCGGTGGAGCGACCGGTGATCGGGCTCAGCTGCGGACGGCGGGAGGACCAGAGCCAGGCCTTTCTTCATGTGGCCTACCTGGAGGCGGTGGCGGCGGCCGGCGGCCTGCCCGTGGTGCTCCCGCCCTTGGAGCCCGGGGGGCTGGACCTGGCCCAGGTGGCCGCCGCCCTCCTGGCCCGGGTGGATGGGCTGCTCTTGACGGGCGGCGATGACCTGGATCCCCGGCACTACGGCCAAGAGCCCGACCCCCGGCTGGGCTGGGTGGATCCGGATCGGGACGCGCTGGAGCTGGCCTTGGCCCAGGAGGCCCTCCGGCGCCGGACGCCGCTCCTGGCCATCTGCCGGGGTGTTCAGGTGCTCAACGTGGCCGCCGGGGGCGACCTCCACCAGGATCTGGGCGAGGTCGCCCGCCTCCAGCACAGCCAGCGGGCGCCCCGCTGGCACCGGAGCCACCCCGTTCGGGTCCACCCCGGCTCCCGGCTGGCCCAGCTCTTGGACACGCCGGGCGGTGAGGTGGTTGTCAACAGCTTCCATCACCAGGCGGTCCGCCAGGTGGCCCCCGGGTTCCGGGCGGTGGCCCACGCCAGCGACGGGGTGGTGGAGGCCATCGAGCGGGCTGGGGAGGACCACTTCTGCGTGGGGGTCCAGTGGCACCCGGAGCACCTGGTGGGCCGGTGGCCCGAGCAGCGGGGGCTCTTCCGGGGGCTGGTGGAGGCGGCCCGGGTTGCGGCGGCACCGCACCGCGGTGAGAGGGGCATCATTCCGTAAGAGGAAGGGGGTTCCGGGTGGAGCGTTGGACGTGGCGAAGCACCAGCCCTGAGGAGACCCTGGCCCTGGGCCGGTGGCTGGGCGAGCGGGCCCAAGCGGGGGATGTCTTCCTGATGGAGGGGGATCTGGGGGCGGGCAAGACCCTGATGACCAAGGGGATCGCCCTCGGCTTGGGGATCGACCCAGAGCAGGTGACCAGCCCCAGCTTCACCCTGATGCAGGTCCACCACGGGCGGCTCCCCCTGTACCACATGGACCTCTACCGCCTGGAGCGGGCGGCCGACGTGGAGGCCCTGGGGCTGGAGGAGTTTTTGGAGGGGGACGGGGTGGCCGTCGTCGAGTGGGCGGCCCACCTGCCTGAGGGCCTCCGGCCCGAAGAGGGGCTGGTGGTGCGCCTGGACGTGGTGGACGAGCAGGTCCGGGCGGTGGAGCTGGTGGCCCGGGGCCGCCGCATGGAAGGGCTCCTGGGCCAGCTGGCCATGGGTGAGGGGGTTCAGCAGGGACCGGATGACGAGCAGCGAAAGGAATAATCTTCCAAGGAGCCGGCCCCGCCGGTACGTGCTGGGGCTGGAGAGCTCAGGGCGCCTGGGCGGCGCGGCGGTGGCCGAGGTGGTGGAGGAGGGGATCGTCCTCCGGGCCGAGCAGTTGGCCGGTGTGGAAGCGACCCACTCGGAGCGGCTGATGCCCGCCCTCCAGGCGGTGATGGCGGCGGCGGGGGTGGAGCCCCATCAGGTGGCCGCGGTGGCCGTCAGCCAGGGCCCCGGTTCCTACACAGGGATCCGCATCGGCGTCATGACGGCCAAGGCCTTGGGCTTCGCCTGGGAGGTGCCGGTGGTGCCCGTCCTCAGCCTGGAGGCCCTCGCCTGGCAGGCCCGGGCGGTGCCCGCGGCGTGGTTGCTGCCCGTCCTGCCCGCCCGGCGGGGCGCCTACTTCGGGGCCCTGTACCGGCCTGGGGACGGGGAGCCCGCCCAGTGGGAGCAGCCCGTGCCGCCGGGCCGCTGGACGCCCCAGGAGCTCCTGGCTCCCCTGGTGGAGCGACCGGGCCGTGTCTGCCTGGTGGGGGAGGGGGCCGAGGGCTTCCACCAATGGCTCGCCTCGGAGGCAGGGGCAGCCTTCCGGGACCGGGTGATCCCCGCCCACTGGAGCCTGGACCACCTCCGTCCGGGGGCGGTCGCCCTCTTGGGGGCGCGGCGCTGGCGGGCGGGCCAGGCCCAGGATCCCATGGAGGTCCTGCCCCGGTACTTGCGGGAGACGGAGGCGGAGCGCCGGGCGGCCGGCGGGGACGACGAGGGGCGGAAAGGCGCAGGCTGAGGGGACGTCCCGAGGAAGGAGGAGCCCGGCCAGGGCTTGGGGCTGGCCGGCACAAGGATGGCGACAGAAGCCAGAGAGTCCTTCGAGGTCGTTGTTGAACCCATGCGCCTGCGGGACCTGGGGGATGTGCTGACCATTGAGCGGCTCTCCTTTCCCACCCCCTGGTCCCGGTACGCCTTCCTCTCGGAGCTCTTGGAGAATGACCGGGCCTACTACCTGGTGGCCCGGCTGGTGCCTCCCGTGCCGCCCCGGCCCCGGCGGGCCCGGCCTGCGGGGTACGTGGGGGTTTGGCTGGTCCTGGACGAGGGGCACGTGACCAACGTGGCCGTCCACCCCGATTACCGGGGGCTGGGCATCGGCCGGAAGCTGATGCTGGCCGTGGAGGACCTGGTGCGGCAGAAGGGCGGCAAGCGGATGACCCTGGAGGTCCGCCGGAGCAACCTGATCGCCCAGAACCTCTACCGGAGCCTGGGCTACCGGAGCGCTGGCGTCCGCCGGGGATACTACCGGGACAACAACGAAGACGCCTTTATCATGTGGAAGGACTTGTGAATGGCGAAGGACCGGCGAGTCGGCCGCACGCCAAGCCGGCCGGCGGGAGGACGTGAGGGAGCGGTATGGCGGGGCTTGCACGAGACGGATTGATCCTGGGCATCGAGACCAGCTGTGACGAGACGGGGGCGGCGGTGGTGGCGGGGGGGACCCGCCTCTTGAGCAACGTGGTCGCCTCCCAGGTGGAGATCCACCGGCGCTTCGGCGGGGTGGTGCCCGAGATCGCCTCCCGGCGCCACGTGGAGACCCTCCTGCCCGTGGTCCGCCAGGCCCTGGATCAGGCGGGCCTCGCCTTGAGCGATCTGGACGCGGTGGCGGTCACCCAGGGGCCGGGCCTGGTGGGGGCCCTGCTGGTGGGGATCGCCGGCGCGAAAGCCTTGGCCTACGGGGCGGGGCTTCCCTTGGTGGCGGTCAACCATATCGAAGGCCACATCTACGCCAACCGGCTGGATTTCCCCGAGCTGGAGCCGCCCTTCCTCTGCCTCATCGCCTCCGGGGGCCACACGGAACTCCTGGAGGTGGTGGACTGGGGCGTCTACCGCCGCCTGGGCAAGACTCGGGACGATGCGGCGGGGGAGGCCATCGACAAGATCGGCCGGGCCATGGGGCTCGCCTACCCGGCGGGGGCCGAGCTGGACCGCCTGGCCCGGGAGGGCGACCCCGAGGCCTTCAGCTTCCCCCGGGCCCTCAGGGAGGGGTTCGATTTCAGCTTCAGCGGGCTGAAGACGGCCGCGCTCACCCTCTGGCGCCAGCTCCAGGACCGAGAGGAGGTGCCCCTGGCCGACTTTGCCGCCAGCTTCCAGGAGGCGGTGGTGGGGGTGCTGGCCGAGAAGACCCTGGCCGCCGCCCGGGAGGTGGGCGCCCAGGCCATCGCGGTGGCGGGCGGGGTGGCGGCCAACAGCCGCCTCCGCCAGCTCCTGAGTGAGGGGGCGGCGGCCCTCGGCGTGCCCTTCTACGTCCCCCGGCCCGCCTTCTGCACCGACAACGGGGCCATGATCGCGGCGGCCGGCTACGTGCGCTGGCAGCGGGGGGAGCGGGCAGGCCTCGACCTGAATGCCGTGCCCAACCTCAGCTTGGACGGGTAGGGGGAAGGGTCTGGCGGCGGGCGGGGCGCTGGCGGGCGGCGCGACCCGCGGCCGGGGCGGCCCCCAGCCGGTGGCGCCGGCGTCCCTTCCAGCGCCAGAAGAGGCTGCCATCGGCCCGACGGAGGAGCTGGAGGGGACCCAACTGCACCAGGGGCCGGTAGAACGGGAGCATCCGGGCCCCGAGCCTGACGGGCAAGCGTGGGAGGCGCCCCTTGGGCTTCCGATCGGTGGGCAGGGAGGAGACCTTGGACTGCACGGCGCGTGCCCCCTTCGCAAGGCGTGGCGGGCGTGCCTGATGTGGGCCTCATTATAGCAACGCGCGGCGCTGTCCGTCAATTCGGACAAAGGGTGACCAGGCTCGGGAAGGCCGGGCAGAGATCCGGGTCAAAAGGGCCGGCGCGACGGGGAGGGACGGCTGGGTTCCATCTCAGCATGCGGGGAGGGTCGCGCAGGTGCGACGAGCGGCGCGGATGCAGGTGGTGGGAACGGAGACGGCCTTCGAAGTGCTGGCCCGGGTGGCGGAAGCCGAGCGGCAAGGGCGGAGCATCGTCAGCTTCTGCATCGGCGAGCCCGACTTTCCCACCCCTGAGGCGGTGAAGGAGGCGGGGATCGAGGCGATCCGGCGGAACGAGACCCATTACAGTCCCTCCGCCGGGATCTGGCCCCTGCGGGAGGCGGTGGCGGTCCACGTCACCCAGACCCGGGGCGTGCCCGTGGCGCCGGAAGAGGTGGTGATCACCCCGGGCGCCAAACCCATCATCTTCCACAGCCTCCTGGCCGTCGCCGGCCCTGGTGACGAGGTGGTCTACCCCAATCCGGGCTTCCCCATCTACGAGTCGGTCATCCGGCTGGTGGGTGCCACACCCGTCCCCCTGCCCTTGCGGGAGGAGGCAGGCTTCTCCTTCACCCCTGAGGACCTGGAGGCCCGGGTGGGGCCGCGCACGGCGATGGTCATCATCAACTCGCCCCATAACCCCACGGGGAGCGTGGTCTCCCAGGAGGCCCTGGAGGCCCTGGTCCGCCTGGCCCAGCGGTACGATTTCTGGATCCTGAGCGACGAGATCTACAGCCGCATCGTTTACGACGAACCCCACCACTCGCCCTATGCCCTGCCGGGGGCCAAGGAGCGGACTATCCTCTTGGACGGCTTTTCGAAGGCCTACGCCATGACGGGCTGGCGGATCGGCTACGGCGTCATGCCCCAGGCCCTGGCCGAGGACGTGGCCCGGTTGGTGACCAATGCCGAGTCGTGTACGGCCACCTTCACCCAGCACGCCGCCCTGGCCGCCCTCACGGGGGACCAGGAGCCCGTCCGGCAGATGGTGGAGGCCTTCCGGGCCCGGCGGGACCGGATGGTCCAGGGCTTGAACCGGATCCCGGGGATCCGCTGTCCTGTGCCCCAGGGCGCCTTCTACGTCTTTCCCAACGTGACGGAACTGGTTCGGGCCAAGGGGTTGAAGTCGGCCCGGGATCTCCAAGAGGCGCTCCTGGCCGAGGCGGGGGTGGCCGTCCTCAGCCGGAGCGCCTTCGGCACGCCCGCCCCCGAGGAGGACCAGGAGTACCTTCGGTTGAGTTACGCGACGTCGATGGAGCAGATTGAGGAGGGGTTGCTCCGCTTGGAGGCCTACGCCCGCTCGGACGGCTGAGGTCGGGCGGCGGGCCGGCCGGGGAGGTGAGGCCGGGGGTTGATGGCTCGGCGGGGCGAGGGAGGAAGCAGGCAGCCGGGGCCTGGGGCCCCGGCTGCGGGGAGGGGCGACCCTCCTCCCAGGAGGCGCGGGGAGGGGCTAGCGGGCGAAGAGGTGGTTGCCGATCTGGGTGGTGGTGGGTCGGCTCCACATCCAGGGGTTGACGGGCACCGAGGGGTTCCAGAAGAAGAGCGCGCCGTAGGTGGGGTCCCAGCCGTTGGCCGCATCCTGGGCGGCCTTGTAGGCCGTCGCGGAGGGCTGGCGGCGCCAGATCAAGCCGTTGGAGACCGATTCGAAGGCGCCCCGCTCGTAGACCACCCCGGGGATGGTCTTGGGGAACCGGCCGTCCTCCACCCGGTTGAAGACCACAGCGGCCACGCCCACCATGCCCGCATAGGGCTCACCCTGGGCCTCGGCCTCGATCAGGCGGGCCAGGAGGTCGTGGTCACTGGCACTCATGCGGGCGGTGCCGCCGGAGCCTGGGATGGTGAGGGTCTGGCCCGGGTAGATCCAGGTGGTCCAGACGTTGCTCGCCCGCTGGATCTCCGCCACGGTGGTGCCGTGACGCTGGGCGATGAGCCAGAGGGTGTCGCCCGGCCGGACGGTGTAGGTGGCCGCCGCCGCCGGAAGGCTGGCGACCAAGGCGAGCAACGCGCCGAAGGCGATGGAGCGCACAAGGTTCATCAGGTCATCTCCTTCTGCGTCTGTGCATGCTGCCTGGCAGCATGAACGGTGCAAAAGATGCCAGCCCTGCCCAGAGATGGGCGGGCTTGTCCCCAGCATAGTTGAGCCCGGGTGGGCCGTCCCCGCTGGAAATCCTCTCTGGAGCGGGTGAGGCTGGCTGGGAGGCCCTGAGACGGCGAGAACTGAAAAGGGTCCCAAACGGATCCCAGGATTCGCAGGCGGAGGGTGTGCTGGGCGAGATTCCCGGCAGAGGGTCGCCTGGGCAAGATGGCCGCCGGATTCGGAAAGGAGCGAGGAGCATGGTCCGGGTGATCACCGTGGCCAACCAGAAGGGCGGCGTGGCCAAGACCACCACCGTCCTCAACGTGGCGGCCGCCTTGGCCGAGGGCGGGGCCCGGGTGCTGATGGTCGACCTGGACCCCCAAGGCTCCCTTACCCTCGCCTCGGGGTTCGCCCCCGACGCGCTGGAGGTCAGCCTCTACGATGGGCTGCTGAAGGAGGTGCCGGCCGAGGCGTTTCTCCTCCCCACCGCCTTCGGCCCCGACCTCCTCCCCAGCAACGTGGACCTCTCCCTCGCCGAGATGGAGCTGATCAACCTGGTCGCTCGGGAGCGGCGGGTGGCGGCCCTGCTTGCCCCGCTCCGGGACCGGTACGACTGGGTCCTCATCGACTCCCAGCCCAGCCTGGGCCTCCTGACCATCAACGCCCTGGCCGCGTGCGACCAGGTCCTCATCCCCGTCGCCTGCGAGTACCTCTCCCTGCGGGGCGTGGAGGTGCTCCTGCGGATGATGGGCAAGGTCCGGGTGCGGCTCAACAGCCGGCTCCGGGTGGTGGGGATCCTCCCCACCCTGTACGACACCCGCACTCGCCACGCCCGGGAGAGCCTGGAGGCGATCCACCGCCACTTCGGCGGCGAGTATCCCGTCTTCCCCCAGGTGGTCCCCCGGAGCATCCGCTTCTCCGAGGCGGCCCAGGCCGGCCAGCCCATTCTCGCCTTCGCGCCGGGCAACCCGGGGACGGAGGTCTACCGGGAGGTGGCGGCGGAGCTGGCCCGGCGGGCCCCGGGGACCCCCGAAGAGGGCAGCCCACCGGGCGCCCTGCGCCGCCTGGGCCCCCTTCCGGAGCCGACGGCCGAGAGCGATGCCGGCGCCCGGTGGAAGGCCCGGGTCTGGGGGACGGCGGGTCCCATGCGGAATCTCCCGCCGAAGCAGCTGAAGCCGGGGCCGGATGGGTGAAGGAGGCGGACATGGTGAGGGTGGAGGTAGCCTTCCGAACGGAGGAGGCGGGCCCGCCCAACCCCGATGGGGTGGCGGTGGTCATCGATGTCCTGCGGGCGACCACCTGGGTGGCAACCGCGCTGGAGCGGGGCGCCTGGGGCGTCCGGCCCGTGCGGGAGGTGGAGGCGGCCCGGGCATTGGCCCAGAGCCTCCGGGAGGCGGGCCAGGGGGTGCTCCTGGCCGGCGAGCGGGGGGGCCTGCCGCCCCAGGGGTTCGATCTGGGGAACTCGCCCGCGGAGCTGATGGGCCTGGAGCTTCGGGGCCGGCGGCTGGTCTTGACCACCACCAACGGCACCCGGGCCCTGGAGGCGGTGGCGGGGAGCGGGGAGGTGTTGGTCACCTCCTTGCGCCACGGGGAGGCGACGGCCCGGTACTTGGCCCGGCGAGGCCGGCCCGTCCGGCTGGTCTGCGCCGGGACGGAAGGCCGCCTCTCCCTGGAAGATCTCCTCGCGGCCGGGTGGGTCGTCCGTCACCTCCAGAGGCTGGGGGTCCAGCTCCAGCTGGCCGACACCGCCCGGGTGGCGGAGGCGCTGGCGGTGGCCTGGGAGGGGCGGGAGCTGGAAGCCCTGCGGGCCGCGGAGCACGGCCAGTACCTCGTCGGGTTGGGCTTCGCCCAGGATTTGGCTCTGGCGGCTCAGCGGGACGTGTGGCCGGGGGTGATCCGCCTGGAAGATGGCTGGCTGCGGCCGGCTCGGGAACCGATTTGAACCTTCCGGGGGGCCTGTCCGTATCCCCTGATGGGGAGGAGTGCCGGTGCGAGGTCCCGACCGGTCAACCTGGTGGCCCGCGAGTGGTGCTGCTCCTCCGGAGATGAGGAAAGGCTACCCGAAGGAGGCGACCAGGTGATCCGCGTCGTGACCGACAGCGCGTCGGACCTGCCCCCTGAGTTGGCCGACGCCGAGGGGATTGAAGTGGTCCCCCTCTACGTCACCTTTGGAGGGGAGACCTACCGGGACGGGGTGGATCTGAAGCCCCAGGAGTTTTTCGCCCGCTTGCGGGCCAGCGACGAGCTGCCCACCACCGCTCAGCCCACACCGGGGGACTTCGTGCGGGCCTTCGAGCGGCTCGCCTCCCAGGGGGCGACGGGCATTGTGGTCCTCACCCTGAGCAGCGGGATCAGCGGCACGTTCAACTCGGCCCTCCAGGCCGCCCGGATGTGGAAGGAGCGGGCGGTGGAGGTGATCGACAGCCGGACGGCCCTTATGGCCCAAGGGTTTGGCGCCCTCGCCGCCGCCCGGCTCGCCCGGGCCCAGGCCTCCCTGGAAGAGGTGGCCAACGAGGCCCGGCGGGTGCTGAAGCGGACCCGGCTCCTGGCCGCGGTGCCCACCCTGGAGTACCTGCGGCGGGGCGGGCGTATCGGCCGGGCGGCCGCGCTGGTGGGCAACCTTCTCCAGATCAAGCCGGTGGTGGGCGATCAGGACGGAGTGGTGACCCCGGTGGCCCGCCTGCGGACCTGGAAGCGGGCCCTGGGCTACATCATGAACCGGGCGGTGGAGGAGCTCACCCCCGGCCAGGGCCGATTGGCGGTGATGCATGCCGACGCCCTGGAGGATGCCCAGAGGGTGCTGGAGCAGCTGGTGGAGCGGGTGAAGCCGGTGGAGACCATCCTCACCGACTTCTCCCCGGTCTTGGGCACCCACTCGGGCCCTGGGGCCATCTGTGTGGTCTATTACCAGTAGGGGACGGCCGGGGCACGCCTTGGCCCGGGTCCGGATTGGGGGGGTCTGGTCCGGACCGGTCCGGCGCTCGGAGAGTGCCGGACCGAGGCTGTGCCCATCCAGGTTGGGTCTAGATCCAGTCGGTGTCAGAGACGACCATGGCCAGACGCTCCAGCAGGCCCATCAGGAGCTGGCGGGTCTTCCGGGAGACGCCGTCCAGGAGCGCGAGGCGGATGGCATCAGCCACAACCATGAAAGCCTCCACCTCACCCACCAAGGTGAGCCCCTCGCTGGTCCGCAAGGCGGCGGCCACCATGCGCGCCCCCTCCGGGGCCATGCCCGGCATGAGGGCAACCAGGGCCTGGAGCTCGTCCTCGGTGACCACCAGCCAGAAGGAGGCCTCCTCCGGCAGGGGCCGCTGGGGGAGGCGGAGGTCCCAGGGGGTGCCGTGCCAGTCGCGGATGACGCCCTGGTCACCGCACTCGATGCACTCCCAGCGGATTTCCCGGGGAATGTCGAGCCGGACGATATCCAGATACCCGGGGCACCGCCGGCGGTTGGGCCGGCGCCGGCAACGGATGGCTGAGGGGATGATGGGGCCGGCCGGGTAGGCCTGGGCAGCGGCCACGATCCGGCCCAGGTAGGCGGCAAACCGGGCTAAGGGCCCCATCTCCGTGGACCCGCTTTCGTCCACGTACTCCCGAAGGCTGATCACCGTCATGCTCCCCACCACCGTTACCGCCGGGAGAGGCCCGCGCCGAGCGCCCTCGCCCCTTGGCACGTGTTGCAGTGTAGCCGATTCGCCACGAAGGGCGGCTCCCCTTCCCGAAGTTGGCAACGGCCCGGTGGTGGCCGCCCAGGTGGCAAGGCCCTTTCCGCCTGGCCCCGCCGGCCGCCAGCCGATTGCCCCCCTCCTTTCCCTGTGCTAGAATGGGGACAACCTTCGTGGGGGGTCCGCCTTGGATTCGGATATCAGGGAGATTCTGGTCGACGAGCAGCAGATCGCCCGCCGGGTGAAGGAGCTGGGGGAGGAGATCAGCCGGGATTACGCTGGCCGTCCCCTGGTCCTGGTCTGCATCTTGCGCGGGGCCGTGGTCTTCATGGCCGATCTGTTGCGCGCCATCACCATTCCGGTCACCATCGACTTCATGGCCATTTCCAGTTACGGGAACAACGTTCGCAGCAGCGGCGTGGTCCGGATCCTGAAGGACCTGGATGGGAGCATCGAGGGGAAGGATGTCCTGATCGTCGAGGACATCATCGACTCGGGGCTCACCTTGGCCTACCTCCTGGAGAACCTCCGCTCCCGCCGGCCCAACTCCTTGGAGGTCTGCGTCCTCCTGGACAAGCAGGTGCCCCGGAAGGCGTCCCTGCCCATCCGCTATACAGGCTTCACCATTCCCGATGCCTTCGTGGTGGGGTACGGCCTGGACTACGCGGAGAAGTACCGGAACCTGCCCTACGTGGGCATCCTCAAGCCTGAGGTCTACTCGGAGGTTCAGTCCTGATGGGTCCTGCCTGTGGGGAGGCGGCCGCGGCCCGGGCGGAGCGGGTCCTGGTTCTGGACGTGGGGGGGCGGGCGGCCTCCCTCATCGCCCGCCGGGTCCGGCAGGCCCAGGTCTACTCCCAGGTGGTGCCGGCCAGCACACCGGCGGCGGAGCTCCTGGCCCTTCAGCCCAAGGGGCTGATCCTGGCCGGCGAGGCCGGGCTGGAACCCGACTCCGACACGGTCCGTCTCGACCCCGAGCTCCTGAGCTCGGGTCTTCCTCTTTTGGCCATCGGGGCCGGGCTTCTGGCCGTGCTCCGGGAGCTGGGCGGCGGGCTGGAGGCGGCCGGCGGACTGGACGGGCCGCAGCCTGTGCGGATCCTCCATGGGTCCGACCTCCTCCACGGCCTGGAGCCCGACGAACCGTGGACCGTTCCCGTGATGCCCGCTGGCCAGCGGATTGTGCCGCCCCCGGGGTTGGAGGTGATCGCCACCGCCGGGGACCGACCCGTCGCGTTCCGCCACCGGGAGCGGCCCCTCTTTGGGCTGGCCGTCCACCCTGGAAGGCTCGCTGAGCCCCCAGGGGAGAGCCTCCTCCGCAACTTCCTCTTCCGGGTCTGCGGCCTTCAGGGCCGCTGGCAGATGCGGGCCTACCTGGAGGAGCAGGTGGCCGCCCTGCGGGCGCGCATCGGGGGGGAACGGGTCATCCTCGGCCTGAGCGGCGGGGTGGACTCGACGGTCACCGCCGCGCTCCTCCACCGGGCGGTGGGGGACCAGCTCACCTGCATCTTCGTGGATCACGGCCTCCTCCGGGAAGGGGAGGTGGAGGCGGTCCGGGAGGCCTTCCGGTTCCTGGGGGACCGGCTGGTGGTGGTGGACGCGGCCCAGCGGTTCCTGGCCCGCCTCGCGGGGGTGACCGATCCCGAAGAGAAGCGCCGCCGGATCGGCAACGAGTTTATCCGGGTCTTTGAAGAGGAAGCGCGGAAGCTGGGGCCCGTCCGGTTCCTCGCCCAAGGGACCATCTACCCGGATGTCATCGAAAGCGGCGGGCCCGGCGGGAAGGACGGCCCGGTCATCAAGAGCCACCACAATGTGGGCGGCCTGCCGGAGCGCTTGGCCATGGAGCTGGTGGAGCCCCTGCGGGAGCTCTTCAAGGATGAGGTGCGGGAGCTGGGCCGGGAGCTGGGCCTGCCCCCGGCGCTGATCGACCGCCACCCCTTCCCCGGTCCGGGGTTGGCGGTGCGGATCGTGGGGCCGGTGGAGCCCCAGGCGCTGGCCATTGTCCGCCGGGCCGACGCCATCGTGCGGGAGGAGCTGGAGAGGGCCGGCCTCCTCCAGGACGTGTGGCAGGCCTTCGCCGTGTTGACCCCCATCCGGACGGTGGGGATGCGGGACGGCCAGCGGACCTACGGCTCCCTGGTGGCGGTCCGGGTTGTCCACAGCGTCGATGCCATGACGGCGACCTGGGTGCCCCTACCCCACGAGGTGCTGGCCCGGATCTCGAGCCGGATCACCGACGAGATCCCGGAGGTCAACCGGGTGGTGTACGACATCACCTCCAAGCCGCCCGGGACCATCGAGTGGGAGTAAACAAGGATCGAGTGGGAGCAACTGGTGAGCACGGAGGCCCCATCCTTCAATCGCCCGCGCATGCCCCGGGGCGTGCGCGACCTCCTTCCCGGCGAGCTCCGGGAGCTGAAGGCCCTGGAAGAACGGCTCCTCGAGGTCTTCAGCCTCTGGGGCTACCAGCCGGTCCGGACCCCTTCCTATGAATTTGAGGAAGCGCTGCTCCGGGCGGCTCCCCAGGACGACCTGTCGGGCTGGCACCAGCGCCTCTTCCGCTTCTCCGACCGGGAAGGGAACGGGCTCGCCCTGCGACCGGACATGACCACACCCATCGCCCGCCTGGTGGCCGGACGGCTGCGGCGGGCGCCCTTGCCTCTGCGCCTCTGTTACGCCGAGAACGTCTTCCGCTACGAAGAACCCCAAGCTGGCCGGAGCCGGGAGTTCCGCCAGGCGGGGGTGGAGCTGATCGGCAGCCCCTACCCCGAGGCCGACGCGGAGGTGGTGGCCTTGGCCAGCCGCCTGCTGGAGGGGCTGGGGCTCCGGAACTTCCGCCTGGAGATTGGCCACGTGGGCTTCGTCCAGGGAGTGCTGGAAGGGCTGGGCCTGGGCCCGGAGATGGAACGGCTCCTCCGGCGGACCCTGCAGCTCCGGGATTACGTCGCCTACCAACGGCTCGTCACCTCCGCCCCCCTGCCCGACGGTCTGCGGGAGGGGCTCCTCCGGCTCCCCTCCCTCCGGGGCGGAGGCGAGGTGCTGGACCGGGCCCGGGAACTGGCCCGGACGCCCCAGGCCCAGGCCGCCCTGGCCAACCTGGAGGAGATCTGGCAGCTCTCGCGGGCCCACGGCGTGGGGGCGCACGTCAAGCTTGATCTGGCCCTGGTCCGGGATGTGAGCTACTACACGGGCATGGTGCTGGAGGGCCTGGTGGAGGATGTGGGCTACCTCTTGGTGACCGGGGGGCGGTACGACGACCTGGTGGCCCGGTTCGGCCGGCCCTTGCCCGCCACCGGTTTTGCCGTCGGGTTGGAGCGGCTCCTGCTGGCGCTGGAGCGCCAGGGTGTCTGGGGCCTGCCCCCCGCCGCAGGCCCCCTCTTCATCACCTTTGACCCCGCCCGGCGGGAGGAGGCGCTGGCGGCGGCCGCCCGGCTCCGGGAGGGGGGCTGTCCCGTCGAAGTCGAGGTCTCCCGCCGGGACGAGGTGGCCCAGCGAGGCTACGCCCGCCAGAGGCGGGTGCGGCTCTGGGCCCGCTTCCTGGAGGGTGAGCGGGGCATGGTCCGCGTGGAGCCGCTGGATGACGAGGCTGGCTCGAGGGTGAAACCCGTGGCCGAGTGGGTGGCCGAGGTGCTCCGAGCCCGGGAGGAGGGGGTGACCGCCGGTGGACGGGCGCGCTGAACCCCCAGCGCCGGGCCCGGCGCCCAGGGGCCGGCCCATCACCCTCGCCCTGCCCAAGGGTCGCCTCCTGGAGGAGGCGGCGCCCCTCCTCGCCCAGGCGGGCTTGCCCGCGCCGGACGACCCGGGCCGGCAACTCCGGGTGGAGAAGGACGGCTGGGTCTACCTCCTGGTCCGCCCCGCGGACGTGCCCACCTACGTGGAGTACGGCGCCGCGGACCTGGGGCTGGTGGGGAAAGACGTCCTCCTGGAGCAGGAGCCGGCGGTGGCCGAGGTGGCCGACCTGGGCTTCGGCGCCTGCCGGTTGGTGGTGGCCGTCCCGGAAGGATCGGCCATCACGGAGATCGACGAGCTGGACTTCCACTCCCGGGTGGCCACCAAGTACCCCCGCATCGCGGCCCAGTTTTTCGAGGAACAGGGTTTGGCTGTTGAACTGATTACCCTGAAAGGATCCATCGAGCTGGCGCCGGCCATGGGGCTGGCCGATGCCATCCTGGACCTGACCCAGACGGGCCGGACCCTGGAGGCCAACCGGCTCCGGGTGATCGCCCAGGTGGCCGAGAGCACCGCCCGACTCATCGCCAATCCGGTCCGCCTCCGGCTGCGGGAGGCGGAGCTGGCCCCCTGGCTGGCCCGGATCGAGGCGGCCGCCCGCGGAGGAGGGGAGCAGCCGTGAGCCTTTTGGAACGGTGGGAGAGCTGGAACACGTCTTGGGATCGCCTGGTGGCCGCCCTCCGGCGGCCGCCTTTGGAGGCGCTGGCCCGCCAGCCCCTGCCCGGCGGGGAGGAGCTGTTCGGCCGGGCGGTCACCACCCAGGAGGGGGTCCGGGCCATCCTGGATGAGGTGCGAGACGAAGGGCTGCCCGCCCTCCTCCGCTGGACGGAGCGGTTGGACGGGGCCCGGCTGGGGCCTGAGGCCGTATGGGTCTCGCCGGACGAGCTGGAGGCGGCCCGGCGCCAGGTCTCCCCGGCCCTGCTCGCCCGCATCAGGCTGGCCAAGGAACGGATCGAGGCCTTCCACCGGGCCGAGCCGGTGGCCCGCTCCTGGCACCAGGTGGATGAGACGGGGCTCCTCTTGGGCCAGCAGGTCCGGCCTGTCCGGCGGGCGGGGCTCTACGTGCCGGGTGGCCGGGCGCCTCTTTTCTCCAGCCTCCTCATGGGGGCGGTCCCCGCCCGGGTGGCGGGGGTGGAGGAGATCATCGTCGCCACCCCGCCCCGGCCCGACGGGAGCATCCACCCGGCCATCCTGGCCGCGGCTGCGGAAGCGGGGGTCACCCAGATCCTCCGGGCAGGCGGGGCCCAAGGGGTGGGCGCGCTGGCCTATGGCCTGCCCGGGGTGCTGGAGCCGGTGGAGCTGATCGTGGGGCCGGGCAACCTCTTCGTCACCCTGGCCAAGCGGGAGGTCTTCGGCCAGGTGGGCATCGACGGGCTCCCCGGTCCCAGCGAGGTGCTGGTGGTGGCCGACGACGGGGCCAACCCCCACTGGGTGGCCGCCGATCTTCTTGCCCAGGCGGAGCACGATCCCCAGGCCTCCGCGGTTCTCATCACCCCCAGTGCGCCCCTCCTGGAGGCGGTGGAGGGCGCCCTTCGCCGGCAGCTGGCGGAACTCCCCGCCCCCAACGGGGCGGTGGCCCGGGAGGCCCTCCAGCGCTGGGGGAAGGCCCTCCTCTGCCGGGACCTGGAGGAGGCCGTCACCTGGGCGGGGCGCCTCGCGCCCGAGCACCTGGAGCTGGCCGTTGCCGACCCCTGGCGCTGGGTGGGGATGGTGGAGTCGGCGGGGGCCATCTTCCTAGGCCACTGGTCGAGCGAGCCCCTAGGCGACTACCTGGCGGGGCCGGACCATATCCTGCCCACCAACGGCGCGGCCCGGTTCAGCTCGGGCCTGAGCGTCCAGACCTTCCTCAAGCGGACCAGCCTGGTGGCCTACACCCGGGAGGCCCTCCGGCGGGATGGGCCCCCGGTGGTCCAGCTGGCCCGGGCCGAGGGGCTGGAGGCTCACGCCCGGGCAGTGGCCCTCCGCCTGGAGGCCCAGGGGGTGGCGGGCGAGGCCCAGGAAAAGGAGGCGGAAGGATGAGGGAGACCGGGCGGGAGCCGGCCCGCCAGGCGGCCTACCAGCGGGCGACCCGGGAGACCCAGATCCGGGTGGTCCTCAACCTGGACGGCAAGGGTAAGGCGGCCGTCACCACCGGGGTGGGCTTCTTCGACCACATGCTGGAGAGCTTCGCCCGGCACGGGCTCTTTGACCTGACGGTGGAGGCCCAGGGGGACCTCCACGTGGACGCGCACCACACCGTGGAGGATGTGGGCCTCTGCCTTGGGGAGGCCTTCCGCCGGGCCGTGGGGGAGGGCCGGGGGATCCGGCGGTTCGGCGAGGCGACCATCCCCATGGATGAGGCCCTGGTCCGGGCGGTGGTGGACCTGTCGGGCCGGCCGTACCTGGTCTGCCGCCTGGCCTTGCAGGGGCCCCGGCTGGGGACCATGGAGACCCAGCTGGTGCCCGAGTTCTTCCGGGCCCTGGCCACCCGGGGCGGCTTCGCCCTCCACATCCACCAGCTGGAGGGGGAGAACGACCACCACGTGGTGGAGGCGGCCTTCAAGGCCGTCGCCCGGGCCTTGGACCAGGCGACAGGCTTGGACCCTCGGGTGGAAGGGGTGCCCTCCACCAAGGGGCGCCTGGTGGACGACGAGGAGGCGGGTGGCCTTCCAGGCCCGGCCCCAGCCGCTGGTTCCCAACCGGCACCGGAGTCCCATCCCGGGGCGGGGGGTGGGGGCCCGTGGAGCTGATCCCCGCCATCGACCTGCGGGAGGGCCGGGTGGTCCGGCTGGTCCAGGGGGCGTTCCACCAGGAGCACCGCTACCCCCTGGACCCGGTGGAGGCGGCCCGCCAGTGGGTGGCCGCGGGGGCCCAGCGCCTCCACCTGGTGGACCTGGACGGCGCCCGCTCAGGCGCGGCTCCCGGCGCCACGCCCAACGGCCAGGCGGTCGCCCGGGTCTGCCAGGCGGTGGCGGTGCCCGTCCAGCTGGGCGGGGGCATCCGGAGCCTGGAGGCGGCCCAGGCGGCCCTGGCCCTGGGGGTGGAGCGGGTCATCTTGGGGACGGTGGTGGTCCGGGCGCCCGAAAGGGCGGCCCGGATCCTTGAGGCCCTGGGCGGCCGGGCGTGGGTCTCCCTCGACCTGCGGGAGGGCCGGCTGGCGGTGGCCGGCTGGGAGGAGGAGGGGGAGCAGGACGGCCTGGCCATCGCCCGCTGGGCGCGCGAGGCGGGGGCCGGGGGCCTGGTGGTGACCGCGGTGGGGCGGGATGGGACCCTGGCCGGGCCCGATCTGGAGACCTTGAGGCCGTTTTTGGGTTTGGGGCTGCCTGTTGTGGCGGCGGGTGGGGTGGGCCGGTTGGAGCACCTCCGCCAGCTGAAAGCCCTCGAACCTATGGGCCTCACCGGTGTCATTGTGGGGCGGGCGCTTTACGAGGGCTGCTTGACCTTGGAGGAGGCCCTGGAGGTGGTGGCCGGTGCGGGTTAAGCGGGTCATCCCCTGCCTCGATGTGGCGGGCGGCCGAGTGATGAAGGGGGTCCACTTCGCCAACCTGCGGGATGCCGGGGACCCGGTGGAGCTCGCCCTGCGCTACGACCAGGCGGGCGCGGACGAGCTGGTCTTCCTCGACATCTCCGCCACCCCGGAGGGCCGGGCCACCCGCCTCGACTGGGTCCGGGCGGTGGCTCAGAAGCTCTCCATCCCCTTCACCGTGGGCGGCGGCATCAGCAGCTTGGAGGCCATCGAGGCGGTGCTCCAGGCGGGCGCCGACAAGGTGGTCCTCAACACCGCGGCGGTGGCCCAGCCGGTTCTGGTCCGGGAGGCGGCTGAGCGCTTCGGCAGCGCCCGGATCGTCGTCGCCATTGACGCCCGGCGGGTGGCCGGCGGGGATCGGGACGGGACGCCCCGGTGGGAAGTGGTCACCCACGGGGGACGGGAGGCTGCGGGGCTGGAGCCCGTCGCCTGGGCCCGGGTGGTGGAGGCGCTGGGCGCGGGCGAGATCCTCCTCACCAGCATGGATGCCGACGGGACCCAGGCCGGCTACGACCTGGAGCTGACCCGGGCGGTGGCCCGGGCGGTCCGGATCCCTGTCATTGCCTCGGGTGGGGCGGGGACCTTGGAGCACCTCCGGGCGGCCCTTCAAGAGGGGGAGGCGGACGGGGTCCTGGCCGCCTCCATCTTCCACGACGGACGGCACACGGTGGCCGAGGCCAAGGCGTACCTGGCCCAGGCGGGGGTGCCCGTTCGTCACGGGATCCCTTCAACGGAGGAAGGGTTGGCCGGCGGGCTCCGCTTCGGGCCCGACGGGTTGATCCCGGTGGTGGTCCAGTCGGCTGGCGAGGACCAGGCGGTCTTGATGCTGGCCTACATGAACCGGGAAGCCCTCCAGAAGACCCTGGCCACGGGCACCACCTGGTTTTGGAGCCGCTCCCGCCAGGAGCTCTGGCCCAAGGGGGCGACCTCAGGCAACCGCCAGCGGGTGGTGGAGGTGCGGGCCGATTGCGACCGGGACGCCCTTCTGGTCCGGGTGGCCCAGGAGGGCACCGGCGCCTGCCACACCGGGGCGTGGAGCTGCTTCCACCAGCCCCTCCCGACCCCAGCGCAAGAGGGGGAGGCCGGTCCCGAGGAGGCCAGGGGGGCTGGGGACCCAGGGACGGCTGGCGTCGGAACTCCCGACGGGGCTCGGGGCGCGGCCGAAGGCCCCTTGGCTTCCGGGCCCGTCACCCTGCCGCGGCTTCTGGAGGTGGTCCGGGACCGCCAGGCCCGGCCCCGCCCCGGCTCCTACACCACCTACCTCTTCGAGCAAGGCCTGGACAAGATCCTGAAGAAGGTGGGCGAGGAGGCGACGGAGGTGGTGGTCGCCGCCAAGAACGGCGACCGGGACGGGCTGGTGGGCGAGATCGGCGACCTCCTCTACCACCTGGCCGTCCTCATGGTGGAGCGGGGGGTGGGCCTGGAACAGGTGGAGGCGGAGCTTACCCGCCGCCACGGCCCAGACCGGCCACCGCGGCCGCCCCGGCCCCGCTGAGCCTCCCGCCTGCTCCAGCGCCCACGGGATCGGTCAGGTCCACCCGTAGGTAGAGGGTGGGGCTGCCGGCGGGCTCGATGGAGGAGGCCACGCCCACCCCCAGGGTCAGGGGGGTGGCGTACCCCAGGTACGTGGTCAGGGTGAGCTCGGCGCCCGCTCCCCAACGCCTTTGGAGGGCAGCCTCGGTGTCGCTCCAGACGGCTCCTCCCTCCAGGTAGAGCCGCCCGCCCAGGTCGTCGAAGAAGAGGGGCCAGGTGCCCACCCCCCGGCTGAACCGGTACAGCTGGCTCTCCAGGCCGAGGGTGACCCGGAGGGCGTGGCGCCCTGTCAGGGTGGGCCCGTGGGCCTGGAGGGTCCAGAGGCTTCGATCCACGGCCCGGGAGGCCGTAGGATCCCCGACGGCCAGGGCCTCCTCCAGGCTGGCCGTTCCCACCACCCCGTCCAGCACCAGCCGCTGCCGGCCCAGGTTCCAGCTGAAAGCGGCCTGTTCCCGCCAGGTGGCGACCACGCCCTGCCGGCTCCCATCGGCGCCTTCCCGGAAGCCCGTGAGGGAGAGGCCGCTGGCCAGGGTGAAGGAGCGTCCATCCACCGGCCAAGCCTGTTCCCGGCCCACCCCCAGGGTGACCGCCTGGCCGGGCCCGGCCAGGCCCGATCCATCCCCGACGGGCTCATCGTCCCAGAGCTTGGCGGTGGCTGCCACCGAGGTGGCCGCCAGCACCCCCGGCCAGGTGTAGGCCAGGCCCAGCTGAAGCTCCCGCTCCAGCCGGCCGGCCTTCTTCCCGTCTTCCAAGAGGGTCTCTTGCCGGACCCCCAGGGCCCAGGTGGCCTGAGGGTGGCCGAAGAGGGGCCCCTGGTACTCGAAGGCGACCCAGGGGCGCCCGCTGACCAGGCCCAAGCCGCCGGTCAGGGCGTAGACCCGCTCCCGGTAGGCATCGTAGCCCAGGGTGAGGGCGCCCACCACCGGGCCTGCCTCATCCTCGAGGATCAAGGGCAAGGCGAACCGGGGCCGCAGAGAGTCCCAGGGGCGGTAGGGGCGGACGGCGCTGGACGACCCAACCCCCTGCCCGGGACTTGGGGACCCACCCTGGGGCTTGGGGGCCACCGGGGCTGCCGGGTCCGGCTCGTCAGGGTCCAGGAGTGGGGCAGCGACGCCGGGCACCTCCGCCGGATCCCGGGCCGTGACCGGCGGGTCCACCCGCGTCCAGAGGGCCGGCGAGAAGGGCAGGAGGCTGAGGCGGTAGCCCCTGGCCGTGTACTCCATGGCCACCAGCCGGGGCCCCTCGTCGGTCTGGATCACGGTGGGGTCGAAGAGACCTGTAAGGGTGCGGGCGACCTGGACGATCTGGCCGGACGCCAGCTCGTAGGCGTAGAGGGTGGGGATCCCCGTCTGGTCCGAGTCGAAGAGGATCCAGCGCCCGTCGGGGGTGAACTGGGCGTTCTGGTGGACCACCCCGGGGCCGCCCCGGGCCCGGCTCCCCACCACCAGGGGCTCCAGGCGGCCCGTGGCCCGGTCCAGGCGGAGGAGGTCCATGCCCCCGCCGGGCTCGTGGCTGGCCACCAGGATGCCGTCACCTCCGGGGAACCAGCCGAAAGCCAGCACCTGGCGCTCCCCGCGGGCCGGGAGGAGCTCCCGGAGCCGGGAACTGTCGGGCTCCACCGGCCAGGGGCCGGCCAGGTCCACCTCCAGGAGCCGGGTGGTGGGCCCCTCCCGGCTGGAGAAGACCAACCGCCGGCCGTCAGGGGAGGGGGCGGGGCCGAAGGCCCGCAGGCCCCGGGTGAGCCGCTCCTCCCGGCCGGTGGCCAGATGGTAGGCGTAGAGGTCGGTGAAGGTTCGGCCGCCATCCGCCTCCACCTTGGCGTAGTAGAGGCTCTGCCCGTCGGGCGACCAGGCGATGGGGCCCATGAGGAGCCCCGCCACCAGCTGCCGATCCCGCACGGTCTCCCCGTCCCACGCCATCAGCCGGAGGGCCGGCGCCACAGGCCCGTGGACGGTGACGTAGGCCAGACGCCGTCCGTCGGGGGAGGCGACGGGCGACTCGGGCACATACCCCTGCCCCCCGAGGGGCTGGGTGGGGGTGAGGCCTTCAGCCCGGAGCCGTTCGATCTCCGGCTCGTACACCCGCCGCAGGTGAGCCTGCCACTCTTGGTAGAAGGCCTCCGGAGTGGTTCCGAGGGCCTCCTGGAAGGCCTGGTCCAAGGACGTGGTCCGGGCGAAAGCCCGGTTGAAGGCCTCCAAGGCCTCCTCGCCGGAGCGGCTCGCCATGAACGCCCACAAACTGTAGCCGTACAGGTAGACGATCCCGCCCGGCTTCCACCGCTCCAAGGGGTAATGGCCCAAGATCTGGTCCAGCCGGAGGAGATCGTCCTCCAAGACCATGGCCCGCAGGAACATGTGGTAGTAGGGATCGTGGCCCCGGCCGCCCAGATCGGCCACCGTCTCCTGGTAGGTGGCGAACCCCTCGATGAAGGCGAAGCTCTGCAGCATCATGGGGTTGGTGAGGATGGGGACCCGCCCGAAGAGGAGGGCCATCACCCGCCCTGGGCCGTCGTTCATGTCCAGGTGGAGCACGTGGGCGTACTCGTGGAGGATGACCAGGCGGAGCCACTCGCGCATGCGGGGGCTGATCCCCGACCCATAGGGGCTGAAGAACGTGGGCGACGCAGGGAAGAGGGTGATCTTGGGGTAGAGGAGGGGGTCGGCCGTGCCGTTGGCCAGGTCGGTGGTGTCGGCCAGGACCAGGTGGGTCTTCTCCGACGGCACGTGGCCGACCCGGGGCGCCAGCTCCCGGTGGACCTCCTCGGCGATGCGGGCCACCTCGTGGGCCAGCGCCTCATACCCGCCATCAAAGTGGACGAGGAAGTGCTCCGTCTCCAGGGTGAAGCGGCGGGCGGCGCCGGCCCCCCCTGGTGCCAGGACAGCGGTGAGCACGATCGCCAAGAGGAGTGCCACCGCCCGAGGCGCCCGGGCGGCGAAAGCTTCGCGACGGCCAGACTCGACAGGTTGGGGCGGGATGGACGGGCGCAACGGGCCCACGGGGGATCCTCCTCTGCCGTTTTGTGCCTCTCTTTCCCCATGGCGGAGGGTTCCCCTTTTTCCTCCTGCCCCCACGGGCGAGGCGCTGGAAACCCGCAGAACGGCGGCTTCTGGCCGCCCCGGAGGTTTCAGGACACAAAAGGGCCGGCGACGGGTGAGCCCGTCGCCGGCCCGGGAGCCTCACCGGACGAACCGTTGAGGCCTCAAGCGAGCGGTCAGAGGAGGATGAGGCTGAGAATCCAGACGGAGAGGATCCCCACCACGCCGGCGATGCCGCTGGCCACCGTCTGGAGCCGGTAGGCTTGCGCCACGTTCATCCCCGAGAACTGGGAGACAACCCAGAAGTAGGAGTCGTTGGCGTGGGAGACGGTCATGGAGCCGGCGCCGATGGCGAGCACCGCCAGGACGGGCCCCAGCCCTCCGCCCAGCCCCAGAGCGGGGAGAAGCGGCGAGACGATGGCCGAGGTGGTGATGATGGCCACCGTCGACGAGCCCTGGGCCGTCTTCAGGGCGGCGGCGATGAGGAAGGGGAGGAAGATGCCCAGGTTGAAGGCAGCCAGGCTCGTTCCCAGGTAATCGGCGATGGGCGTTGTCTGGAGGACCTTCCCCAAGGCGCCACCCGCGCCGGTGATCAGGATGATGTTCCCCGCACTCCTCAAGCCCGTCTCCACCCAGTCCCGGATGACCGTCTCATCCCACCGGGCCGTGGCCCAGAAGGCCAGGAAGACGCCGAGCAGCAGGGCCGTCACCGGATTGCCCAGGAAGCTGAAGAAGTCGGCGACGAAGCCCGTCCCCAAAGGCCGGGTGGGGTAGTCGGCGACGGACTTGAGGGCGATGAGGATGACGGGGACCAGGATGGGGGCGAAGGAGGCCGCGACAGAGGGCCGCCGCTCCGGCGCCTCCGACCCCTCGCCGGCCGTCGCCGCGGGGGGATCGATCTGGATCCGCCGCCCCATCACGGTGGCGTACCAGTAGGTCGCCGCCACCACCGGAATGGAGACCACCAGGCCCAGGAGGATGACCAGGCCCAGGTCGGCGCCCAGGGTGCCCGCGGCCGCGATGGGGCCCGGCGTGGGCGGGACGAAGACGTGGGTGGCGTAGAGCCCCATGCTGAGGGCCACCGCGTAGAGGGCCATGGACTTGCCCGACCGGGCGGCGAGGGACCGGTTCAGGGGCGAGAGAATGACGAAGCCCGAGTCGCAGAAGACGGGGATGGAGACCACCGCGCCGGTGACCGCCATGGCCAGCGCGGAGCGGGCCTCACCCAGCACCTTGAGCACCGCGTCGGCCATCACCCGGGCGCCGCCGTTCCGCTCCAGGATGAAGCCGATGATGGTCCCCGCGGCGATGACGATGCCGATGCTGCTCAAGGTGCCGCCGAAGCCGGACGTGATGGCTCCGATCACATCGTTGGCCGGCAACCCGGCCACCAACCCGACGCCGTAGGCGGCCAGCAAGAGGACGAGGAACGCATGAAGCCGAAGCTTGGCGGTCCCCCAGATGATGAAGACGATGGCCGCCAGGAGGATGACCAGTAACCAACCGCCTTGAACCACAGGCCGCACCTCCCTTGGTGGGTAGGTTATCCTTGAGCCTTCAAAGCCAGCCCGATGCCAACGAGCCGGGCCAAGCGCTCACCAGTCCGTTCCAGACGCTTCCGGGTCTCGTCGGGATTCATCGCCTCGTCCAGGGTGCAGGGGCTCTCCACCACGGGAATGATGGCCGCCAAGCCCGCGGCCCGGAGGGCGTCCAGCTCCTCCGGGGTGAGGCTGCCCACACACCCGGCCACGGCCACCACGGGGACGCCGAAGGCGGCCGCCCGCCGGGCCACCCCGAAGGGGACCTTGCCGTGGAGGGTCTGGCGGTCGATCCGGCCCTCGCCCGTGATGACCAGGGAGGCCCAGGCGAAGTGCCGGTCGGCCTGGAGGGTCTCGAGAGCCAGCTCGATGCCCCGCTGCAGGCGGGCCCCGGCGAAGGCCATGAGGCCGAAGCCCAAGCCACCGGCCGCGCCCGCCCCGGGCAGCTCCCGGAAGGAGCGGCCGATCACCCCTTCCACCACGTCGGCGAAGTGGGCCAAGGCCGCGTCCAGCTCCTGGACCATCTCGGGGGTGGCCCCCTTCTGGGGGCCGTAGACCGCCGCGGCGCCCCGCTCGCCTGTGAGGGGGTTGTCCACATCGCAGGCGACCACCACCTCGGTCTGGGCCAGGCGGGGGTCGAGGCCGCTCAGGTCGACCCGGGCCAGACGGGCCAGCGCCGCCCCGCCGGGGGGCAGCTCGGCCCCCGCCTCATCCAGAAAGCGGACCCCCAGGGCTTGGGCCATGCCCGCTCCTCCGTCGTTGGTGGCGCTCCCGCCGATGCCCACCAGCAAGCGCCGGGCTCCCTGATCCAGGGCATCCCGGATCAGCTCGCCCGTCCCCCGGGTGGTGGTCACCCGGGGATCCCGCCGGTCCGGCGGCACCAGGGTGAGCCCCGAGGCGGCCGCCATCTCGATGACGGCCACTTCCTCACCGTCCTGCTGGAAGAGGCCGTACTGGGCCTCCACCGGCTCGCCCAGGGGGCCCGTCACCTGGCGGGTCACCAAGCGGCCGCCGGTGGCCCGCACCAGAGTCTCCACCCAGCCCTCGCCCCCGTCGGCGACGGGCAGGAGCTCCACCTGGGCCGCGGGCCAGGCCCGGCGGACCCCCCGGGCCAAGGCTTCCGCCACCTCCACCGCACTTAGGCTGCCTTTGAACGAATCGGGCGCGATGACGACTCGCATGCCCCTACCCCCAGTCTCATCCAGTGCCGATAACACTTTCGAACTTCGTCGCCCGATGACCTTCCTATTAGAATTGCGGCAGGGACTCGGAAGTATGCGTACGAATGGGAACTCTAAAGCGGCCGTGATCGGACGGAAGGCTCTTGGCATTCGCAACAGTCTCAGAAGCGGCACGCGAGGGTGGCTGGTGGGGAGGCAGCGCGGGTGAGGTGGCTCCTGGTCAAGCATGCCCGGCCAGGGATGGTCCTGGCCCGGCCCGTCTCCGCCGAGGGGCGGACGCTTTTGGCGCCGGGGGTGGTCCTCACCGCCCGGGTCTTGCACCGGCTGGAGGAGTTGGGGATCAGCACCCTCTACGTCCGGGAGCCGGGCGACGTGGACCCCAAGGTGGTGGCGGAGGCCACCGAGGTGGTTTCGGAGCGGACCCGCGGGCAGGCGTACCAGGCGGTCCAGCAGTACATGACCCGGCTCAAGGCGGGCCTGGTCAACCCGGTCCAGGAGGGCCGGCGCCTCAGCCTGGTGGTCAGGCAGATTGTGGATGAGGTCCTGGCCAACAGGGATGTGATCCTCCAACTGGCCGACATCCGGGCGGTGGAGGGGTACCTCTTCAGCCACTCGGTGGGGGTGGCGGTGACCGCCTCCTTCATGGGTATCCATCTGGGGCTGGATCACCGGTCGCTGGTGGGCCTCTGCTTGGGGGCCCTCCTCCACGATGTGGGGAAGGTGCGGATCGCCGACGCCTTGTGGAACAAGCCCACCCAGCTCAGCCCGGGGGAGTTCCAAGAGATTCAGCGCCACACAGTGTACGGTTTTGACATCCTGCGCCGCAACCCCGCCTTCGACCGGCGGGCGGCCCATGTGGCCTACCAGCACCATGAGCGGTGGGACGGAAGCGGCTACCCCCGGGGTCTGACCGGGGAGAAGATTCACCTGTGGGCCCGGGTGGTGGCGGTGGTGGACGTCTTCGACGCGCTCACCACCGACCGGGTCTACCGGCCAGCCCGGCCTGTCCACCAGGTGTTGGGCTACATCGAGGCGGAGGCGGGCCGCAGCTTCGATCCCACAGTGGTCCGCACCTTCCTGGCCCGGGTGGCCCCCTACCCGGTGGGCAGCCGGGTCCGCCTCAATACCGGCCAGGTGGGCCGGGTGGTCCGGCTGAACGACGGGGTCCCCGCCCGTCCGGTGGTCCAGCTGGCGACCGGGGAGGAGGTAAACCTGAAGACCGACCTGGCCCGACGGATCGTGGGCCTGGCCGAGGAGGAGCCGCCCGGAGGCAGGCTCCTGCCGGGGTCGCGGGACGAGGCCCGGCCCTTCGGCCCGGCCGATCGGTCTGGACCCTCGGCAGAACCGCGCTCCCTGGGGTCCTCGCCGGAGGGGCCCCGGGACGCGTGACATCCCGCTGGGGGCCGTCTATAATGGAACCCGTGCCGGGACTTGCCAGGAGGCGTGACGGTGACCGATTGGCTCGAAGGGTTGAACCCGCGGCAGCGGGAGGCGGTGGAGCATGGCGATGGCCCCCTCTTGGTCATCGCCGGGGCCGGGTCGGGGAAGACCCGGGTCCTCACCTACCGGATTGCCTACTTGATTGAGGCCAGGGGCGTGCCGGCCCATGCCATTCTGGCCGTGACCTTCACCAACAAGGCGGCCGCCGAGATGCGCCAGCGGATCGAGCGGCTCATCGGACCCAAGGCCGAGCAGGCATGGATTGGCACCTTCCACGCCACCTGCGTCCGGATGCTCCGCCAGTCCGGGCCGAGCATCGGGCTGCGGCCCGATTTCTCCATCTTCGATGGCTCCGACCAGTTGAGTTTGGTCCGCCGGGTGATGAAGGAGCTGAACATCGACCCCAAGCGGTACGAACCCCGCTCCATCCTGGCCGCCATCAGCACGGCCAAGAACGAGCTCATCTCGCCCGAGGCCTATGCCGACCGGGCGGTGGACGCCTGGGAGCGGACCGTGGCCCGGGTCTACCGGCTCTACCAGGAGGGCCTGGCCGAGGCCAACGCCCTGGACTTCGACGACCTCTTGATCCAGGCCAACCGCATGCTGGCCGAAGCGCCCGAGGTCCTCAAGAAGTACCAGAACCGCTTCCAGCACATCTTGGTGGATGAGTACCAGGATACCAACCACGCTCAGTACCTCTTGATCAACCGGCTGGCCGCCGCCCACCGGAACCTGTGCGTGGTGGGCGACGCGGACCAGTCCATCTACGGCTGGCGGGGGGCGGACATCCGGAACATCCTTGACTTCGAGCGGGATTATCCCGATGCCCATGTGGTCCTGATGGAGCAGAACTACCGCTCCACAGGCCACATCCTGGAGGCGGCCAACCACGTCATCGCCAACAACCCGGGCCGGCCGCCCAAGCGGCTCTGGACGGACGGGCCCAAGGGGGATCCCGTCTACGTCTACCAGGCGGTGGACGAACGGCAGGAGGCGGCCTTCGTCGCCAACGTCATCGAGCTCCTCCACCGGCAGGGGCGGAGCTACGGCGACTTCACCCTTCTCTACCGGACCCACGCCCAGTCCCGGGCCTTCGAGGAGGAGTTCGTCCGGCGGGGGCTGCCCTACCAGATCGTCGCGGGCTTGCGCTTTTACGACCGGAAAGAGATCAAAGACCTGTTGGCCTACCTGCGGGTGCTGGCCAACCCCCGGGACCGGGTGAGCCTGGAGCGGATCCTCAACGTGCCCCGGCGGGGGATCGGCCCGGCCACCCTGGCCAAGGTGGAGGCCTACGCGCGCCAGCAGCTCGACGAGACGGGCCGACCTCTCAGCCTCTACGCCGCGATGGGACACGCCGGGCGGGTGGAAGGTCTTTCGGTCCAGTACCGCCGCCGGCTGGCCGAGTTCTACGCCCTGATGGAGGGGCTCCGGGAGAAGGCGGCGCAGCTGACGGTGACCGAGCTGGTGGAGCGAGTCCTCCACGAGTCGGGGTACCTGGCCGAGCTCCAGGCGGAGCCGGGCCCCGACGGGGAGAGCCGCCTCCAAAACGTCCAGGAGTTCCTCACCGTCACCCAACAATTCGACGACCAGACGGGCGGCCAGCCCGGCCAGTTGGCCGCCTTCCTGGAGCAGGTGGCCCTCGTCTCCGACGCAGACGCCTACGACGAGGAGACGGGCAAGATCACCATGATGACCCTCCATGCCGCCAAAGGGCTGGAGTTCCCCGTGGTCTTCCTGGTGGGGATGGAGGAGGGGGTCTTTCCCCACAGCCGGGCCGTCTGGGAGCCGGGCGAGATTGAGGAGGAGCGGCGGCTGGCCTACGTGGGCATGACCCGGGCGGAAGAGCTCCTTTTCCTCACCTGCGCCCGGCAGCGGACCCTCTACGGCTCCACCAACCTCAACGCCATGAGCCGCTTCATTGAAGAGATCCCCGAGCACCTGCGAAAAGACCTCACCTTTGTGGGGGTCCGGGGCCTGCTGGACGAGGGGGCGGGGGACGCCTCCGAGACGGCGGAGGCTGAGCCGGCCCAAGGTCTGCCGGGGGGCTTCCGGCCGGGGCAGCGGGTGCGCCACAAGCACTTCGGCGTGGGGACGGTGGTCCGGGTGGAGCCCTCGGGCCGGGACGAGAAGGTGACCGTCGCCTTCCCCGACCAGGGGATCCGGACCTTCATCCGCTCCCTGGCCCCGCTGGAGCCGGCGGGATAAGCTCACGCCCCCAGGCCCAGGAACCGCCGCCACCAGGCAGGCCGCCCCACCGAGGCGGCCGCCTCCAGGGGGAGGGTCCGGACCAGCTGGTCTCCCAGGAGCAGGTCCACCTGGCCCAGGGGCTCGAAGCGGCGGACCGGCAGGGTGACGGGGGCCAGCCGGATCCGCAGGTGGACGTCGTGGACTTGGTCGTGCCGGACCAGGATCTGGACGGGCTGGGGCGAGGCCAGGGGGATGGGCTCGTCGGTGCCGGGCGCCGCCGCCTCCACCAACGGCTCGTGAGCTTGGGCCAGCTCCAGGCGCCGGAAGGTGGTGAAGCCCCACTCGAGCAGCCGGGTGGACTCGGACCAGCGGTCGGGGCTGGCCAGGACGACGCTCAACAGCTCCAAGCCGTCCCGGTTGGCGGCGCTCACCAGGCAATGGCCGGCGTCGCTGGTGGTCCCCGTCTTGACGCCCACCGTCCCCTCGTAGCTCCAGAGGAGACGGTTGGTGTTGCTCCAGTGGCCCCCTTCCGTCCGGTGCTCCCGGGTGCGGACGATCTGGGCGAAGACCGGGTAGGTCATGGCCGTCCGGGTGATGAGCGCCAGATCGTAGGCGGTGCTGTAGTGGCCGGCCGCGTCCAGCCCGTGGGGGTTCTGGAAGAGGCTGTTGCGGGCGCCGAGCTCTCGAACCCGCTGGTTCATCAGCCGGGCGAAGGCGGGGACGGACCCGGCCAGGTGTTCCGCCACCGCGACGGCCGCGTCGTTCCCCGAGGGGAGCATCATGGCGTGGAGCAGGTCCAGCAGGGAGAGGGTCTGGCCCGCCCGGAGGTGGGCGCTGGACCCCCGGGTGCCGGCCGCCTGGGGGCTCACCTGGACCGGCTCGTCCAGGCCGCCCCGCTCCACCGCCAGGAGCGCGGTGACGATCTTGGTGGTGCTGGCGGGCGCCCGTCGCTGGTGCTCGTTCCGGGCATAGAGGATGGTTCCGGTGGAAACCTCCAGGAGGATGGCGGCCCGGGCGCCCAGCCGCGGGCCTTCCTCCCGGGCGCCGGGCCAGTAGACCACCTCCGGCGGCGGCGCGGCGGGCACCCAGGCGGGCCGGCTGCCCCCCAGGAGGCGGCGGGCCGCCGCCACGGTGGGCGCCGCCACCAGGACGGCCAGGGCAGAGCGCAGGAGCTGGCGCCGGGTGATGACCACGGAGCGTGCCTCCCCTTCCAGGCCGGACCACCGCAAAGCTATGATGGAGACCAGAGGCTCAGACCTGGCAACGGCAGGAAGGGTGGGCCCGGCAGGGAATCTGGGTGACTGCGGAGGTGACGGCCGTGACCACCCACACCGCTCGCGACGCCGCCCGCCAGCGGCTGGAGGAGCTGCGCCGCCTGATCGAGCATCACAACTACCGCTACTACGTCCTCGACGATCCGGAGATCACCGACGCGGAGTACGACCAGCTCATGGAGGAGCTGCGGGAGCTGGAGGCCCAGTACCCCGAGTGGGTCACGCCCGACTCGCCCACCCAGCGGGTGGGGGCGCCGCCCGCGGCAGGGTTCACCCCGGTGGAGCACCGGATCCCGCTCCTCTCCCTGGACAACGCCTTTGACACCGAAGATTTGGCCGCCTGGGAGGCCCGCATCACCCGGATGTTGGGCCACAAGCCCAGCGGGTACGTGGTGGAGCTGAAGATCGACGGCCTGGCCGTCGCCCTCACCTACCGGGAGGGCCTCCTGGTCCGGGGGGCCACCCGGGGCGACGGGCGCACGGGGGAGGATGTGACGGCCAACCTCAAGACCATCCGGGCCATCCCCCTGCGGCTCCGCCGGCCCGTCAACCTGGAGGTGCGGGGCGAGGTCTACATGGTCCGCTCCGCCTTCGAACAGCTCAACCAGGAGCGGGAGGCAACGGGCGAGCCCCTCTTCGCCAACCCCCGCAACGCCGCGGCCGGCTCGGTCCGCCAGCTGGATCCCAGCATCACCGCCCGGCGGCCCTTGAGCATCTTCACCTACACGGTGGCGGACGTGGAAGGGGCGCCCCGGCCGGCCACCCAGTGGGAGAGCCTTCAGCTCCTGCGGGAGCTGGGCCTCCGGACCAACCCCCACGTGCGGCGGTGTGCCACCCTGGACGAGGTGGTGGAGACCATCACCCAGTGGACCGACCTCCGCCACCAGCTGGATTACGAGACGGACGGCATCGTCATCAAGGTGGACCGGCTGGACGAGCAGGCCCAGCTGGGAGCCACCTCCCATGCGCCCCGGTGGGCCATCGCCTACAAGTTCCCGGCGGAGCAGGCCGTCACCCGCCTCCTGGACATTCGGGTCAACGTGGGCCGCACCGGGGCGGTGACCCCCTACGCGGTGCTGGAGCCGGTGCGGGTGGCGGGCTCCACCGTCTCCCGGGCCACCCTCCACAACGAGGACTACATCCGGGAGAAGGATATCCGTATTGGTGACATGGTCGTCATCCAGAAGGCGGGCGACGTGATCCCCGAGCTGGTCCGGGTCTTGCCCGAGCGGCGGACGGGGGAGGAGCGCCTCTTCCAGATGCCCGACCACTGCCCCGTCTGCGGCGCCAAGGTTTACCGGCCCCCGGGGGAGGCCATCGCCCGCTGCATGGGCTCCGCCTGCCCCGCCCAGCTGGTGGAGGGGCTGATCCACTTCGGCTCCCGGAACGCCATGGACATCGACGGTCTCGGCCCGGCGGTGATCCGGCAGCTGGTGGAGCGGGGCTGGGTGAAGGACGCGGCCGACCTCTACCAACTCCGAGCCGAGGAGCTGGCCCAGCTGGAGCGGATGGGGGCCAAGTCGGCGGCCAACCTGGTGGCTGCCATTGAGCGGAGCAAGGGACGGGGGTTGGAGCGGCTCCTCTTCGCCCTGGGGATCCGCCTGGTGGGGCAGCGGGCCGCGCAGACCCTGGCCCAGCACTTCGGGAGCATGGAGCGGCTCCGCCAGGCCACCCGGGAGGAGCTTCTGGCCGTCGAGGACGTGGGGGAGAAGATGGCCGAGGCCATCCTCCAGTGGTTCGGCGAGGAGCAGAACCGGCGCCTGGTGGATCGGCTGGCGGCCGCCGGCGTGGTGATGACCGCGGCCTCCCAGGCCCGGGAGGGGACCCCCTTGCCCTGGCAGGGGTGGACCTTCGTCCTGACCGGCACCCTGGAGGGCTGGACCCGGGCGGAGGCGACCAAGCTCATTGAGAGCCTGGGCGGGCAGGTGGTGGGATCGGTCAGCCGGAAGACCGATTACGTGGTGGTGGGCACCGATCCCGGTTCCAAGTTGGAGAAAGCGCGGCAGTTGGGCCGGCCCGTGGTGGATGAGGCCACCTTCCGGGCCATGGTGGAGGAGGCCCAGCGCCAGGTTGGGAGCGAGGTGACCCCGAGATGAGCCAGGAACTTCGGCTGACCCGGGAAGATGTGGAGCGGGTGGCAAGGCTCGCCCACCTGGGGCTGACCGATGAGGAGAAGGAGCACCTCCAGCGGGATCTCTCCCTGATCCTGGAGGCCTTTGACCGGTTGCGGGAGGTGCTTACCGAGGGCGTGGAGCCCACCACCCACCTGGTGCCTCAGGAGAGCGTGCTCCGGCCCGATACGGTCCGGCCCTCCTTGCCCCAGGGGCAGGTGCTGGCCAACGCCCCCGAGACCCGCGATGGGTTCTTCCGAGTTCCCCGGATTCTGGAGGAGTCGTGATGGAGATCCTGCAGCATGCCCACGAACTGGCGGAGCGGCTCGAGCGGCGGGAGATCTCGGCTGAAGAGGTGACCCAAGCCTACTTGGACCGGATGGAGCGGCTGGAGCCCCATGTGCACGCCTTCCTCGCCCGGACCCCTGAGCAGGCCCTGGCGACGGCCCGGGAGGTGGACCGGCGCCGGGCCCAGGGGGAGCCCGTCCACCCCCTGGCGGGGATCCCCGTGGCGGTGAAGGACAACCTCTGTACCGAAGGGGTGCCCACCACCGCCGGCTCCCGGGCGCTGGAGAACTTCCGGCCGCCCTACAGCGCCACCGCGGTGGCCCGGCTCCATGAGGCAGGCCTGCCCTTGGTGGGGAAGACCAACCTGGATGAGTTTGCTATGGGCGCCTCCACCGAGGCGTCGGCCTTCGGCCCCACCCGGAACCCCTGGGACCGGGAGCGGGTGCCCGGGGGCTCCAGCGGCGGCTCGGCCGCGGCGGTGGCGGCTGGCCAGGTGCCCTGGGCCCTGGGGAGCGACACGGGGGGCAGCATCCGCCAGCCCGCGGCCTTCTGCGGGGTGGTGGGCCTGAAGCCCAGCTACGGGCGTGTCTCCCGGTACGGGCTCATCCCCTTCGCGTCCTCTTTGGACCAGGTGGGGATCCTCACCCGGGACGTGACCGACGCGGCCCACCTCCTGGAGGTGCTTGCCGGCCACGATCTGGCCGACTCCACCTCGGTGGACGCGCCGGTGCCCGCCTACCGGAAGGCACTCCAGGCTGAGCCCCGGGGCCTGCGGATCGGCCTGCCCGTCCAGTTCTTCGGGGATCAGATCGACCCGGCGGTGCGGCAGGCGGTCCGCCAGGCGGTGGACCGGATGGCCGAAGCGGGGGCCGAGGTGGTGGAGCTCTCCCTCCCCACGGTGGAGCACGCCCTGGCCTGCTACTTGGTTCTCGCCCCGGCAGAGGCCAGTTCCAACCTGGGCCGCTACGACGGGGTCCGGTACGGGTTCCGGGCCCAGCCCGACGGCCGGCCGGCCAAGGACGTGACTGAGATGTTCCTGGCCACCCGGGGGGAGGGCCTGGGCCTCGAGGTGAAGCGGCGGATCCTTTTGGGCACCTACGTGCTTTCGGCCGGCGCCTACCAGACGTACTACCTCCAGGCCCTCAAGGTCCGGACCCTGATCCGCCAGGACTTCGAACGGGCGTTCGAGCAGGTGGACGTGCTGGCGACGCCCACCACGCCCACCACCGCCTTCCGCCTCGGGGAGCGGCTGGAACGTCCCATGCGCATGTACCAGAGCGACCTGTGCACGGTGCCCGTCAACCTGGCGGGCCTGCCGGCCATCTCCCTGCCCTGCGGTCAGGACGCCGGCGGGCTGCCGGTGGGCCTCCAGCTTATCGGCCGCTATCTGGATGAGGCGGGGCTCTTGCGGGCGGCCTACGCCTTCGAGCAGGTGGCAGGCTGCCGGGCGGCGGTGCCGCCTCTGGCCCACCTGGGGACCGGCGCAGGGGAGGTGACCATCCATGGCTGAGGCTCAGCTGGAGATGTTGGATCTGGGGGATCTGGAGGCGGTCATCGGCCTGGAAGTCCACGTGGAGCTGGCCACCCAGTCCAAGCTCTTCTGCGGCTGCGCCACCACCTTCGGGGCGCCCCCCAACACCCAGGTCTGCCCCGTCTGCCTGGGCTTGCCGGGGACCCTCCCCGTCTTGAACGCGCGGGCGGTGGAGTACGCGGTGAAGGCGGGGCTCGCCCTGGGCTGCCAGATCACCGAGCGGAGCCTCTTCGCCCGGAAGAACTACTTCTACCCGGACCTGCCCAAGGCGTATCAAATCTCCCAGCACGAGCGGCCCCTCTGCCGGAACGGGGCGGTTACCATCACGACACCCGAGGGGCTCCGCAGGATCGGCATCGTCCGGGTCCACCTGGAGGAGGAGGCGGGCAAGCTGGTCCACTCGGGGGACAGCATCATCGGCTCGGAAGCGACTCATGTGGACTACAACCGGGCGGGCATCCCCCTCATCGAGATCGTCACCGCCCCTGACCTGCGGAGTCCCGAGGAGGCCCGCCTCTTCCTGGAGGAGCTCCGGACCATCCTGCGGTACATCGGCGTCTCCGACGTGCGCATGGAAGAGGGCTCCCTCCGTTGCGACGCCAACATCTCCCTCCGCCCCAAGGGTTCAACGGCGCTGGGGACCAAGACGGAAGTGAAGAACATGAACTCCTTCCGGGCGGTGGTCCGGGCCCTCACCTACGAGGCCCAGCGCCAGGCGGAGGTGATCCGCAGCGGGGAGGCGGTTCGGCCTGAGACCCGGGCCTGGGATGAAGCCCGGCAGGTGACGGTGGCCATGCGGGCCAAGGAGGAGGCCGACGACTACCGGTACTTCACCGAGCCCGACCTGGTCCCCCTGGTCCTCACCCAGGAGCGAATCGAGGGCTGGCGGGCCGAACTGCCCGAGCTCCCCGCCGCCCGGCGGGAGCGGTTCGTCGCCAGCTACGGCCTGCCCGAGTACGACGCCTCGGTGCTCACCAGCTCCCGGCTGGTGGCCGACTTCTTCGAGGCGGTTGCCCAGGAGGTGGGTGACGCCAAGCTGGCCAGCAACTGGGTGATGGGCGAGGTCCTCCGCTGGGCCAAGACCGAGGGGGGCGAGGTGGTGGAGCTCCCCGTTTCGGTCCAAGGGCTGGCGGAGCTCTTGGGCCTCCTGCGGCAAGGGGTGATCAACCAAGCGGCGGCCAAGTCGGTCCTGGAGGAGATGGTCGCCTCGGGGCGGGGCGCCCGGGAGATCGTGGCTGAGCGGGGCCTGGAGCAGATCAGCGACCGGAGCGAGCTGGAAGCCCTCGTCGACCGGGTGATCGCCGAGAACCCCAAGCCCGTCGAGGACATCCGGGCCGGGCAGACCAAGGCCATCGGCTTCCTCATGGGCCAGGTGATGCGCCTCAGCCAGGGGAAGGCCAACCCCCAGCAGGTGCGGGAGCTCTTGCACGAGCGGCTCGGGGTCGGAGGGTAGGGATGGTGGTCCGGCGGGCTGGCCCCTCCTCGTGGCAGGCGGAGCTCCTGCTCCTGGGGGTGGCCGCGGTCTGGGGCGGGACCTTCCCGGTCATCAAGGCCCTGGTCGGCCAGGTGCCACCCCACACCCTCCTCACCCTGCGCTTCACCGCGGCGGCCATCCTCCTCCTGCTGCCCGCCTGGACCCGGGGAGGCCGGCTGGACCGTCCTGCCTTCCGGAGCCTGCTCCGGCACGGCCTCCTCTTGGGCGTGAGCCTCTGGGCCGGGTACTTCTTCCAGACCGCGGGCCTGCGGCTCACCACCGCCTCCAAGGCGGCCTTCCTCACCGCCTTGGGCGTGGTCTTCGTCCCTTTGCTGGGCGCCCTCTTCTTCCACCGGCGGCCGGCCCCGGCCGTCTGGGCGGGGGTGGCGGTGGCCACCGGAGGGCTGGCCTGCCTCAGCCTGCCCGGCGGCGAGGGGTGGCTGCCGGCCCCGGGGGACCTCCTGGTGCTCCTGGGCGCGGCGGCCTTCGCCCTCCAGATCCTCCTCGTGGACCGGTGGGGCGCCCAGCACGACCCGCTCCTCCTCGCCGGGGTGGAGCTGGCCACCGTGGCGCTCCTCAGCCTGCCCGCGGCCATCGCCTTCGAGGGGCTGCCCCTCCGCCACCCGCCCCGTCTCTGGCTGGGCCTGGCCTACCTGGCCGTCCCGGCCACCGCGGTCGCCCTCTGGGTTCAGATCCGCTACCAGCACCGGACCGATCCCACCCGGGTGGGCATCATCCTGGGCACCGAGCCCCTCTTTGGGGCCCTGTTGGCCTGGCTCTTCCTGGGTGAGCGGATGACGGAGGCGGGTCTGCTGGGCGGGGTTCTGGTCCTGGCGGGGCTCCTCTTGACCGAGCTGGGCGGGCGGGCACCCCAGGCGGAGGGGGCCCCCCGGGAGCGCAGGGCGGGCTCCACCCTGCCCATCCGAGGGCAGGCCCGCCGGGCCCGCGGGAGGGATGGACGGTGAGCGAGGTTCTGGTCCAGATTGGGCCCCTGCCCGTCTACACCTTCGGCCTCACCCTGGCGCTGGGCTTCCTGCTGGCGGCGCTGGTCGCCATCCGGGAGGGCCGGCGGCGGGGGATCCCGGCCGAGCGGATGGGGGACTTCCTGGCGGTGGGCATCGTTGTCGGCCTGGTGGGGGCCCGGGCCGGTTTCGTCCTGCTCAACCGCCAGTACTACCGGACCTTCCCCTGGGAGATCCTCCTCTTGCAGGATGGGGGCCTCACCTTCTACGGGGCTGTTCCCGCGCTGCTCCTCCTGGCCTGGGTCTGGCAGCGGGAACGGGGCGCCTTCTACCGCCTGCTGGATGCCCTGGCCCCCGGAGTGGCCTTAGGCAGCGCGGTGGCCCTGGTGGGCTCCGATCTCTTCGGGCGCCGGACGGGGCTGCCCTGGAGCGTCACCTCACCGGCGGGGGTGCAGGTCCACCCCCTCCAGGTCTACTGGCTGGTGGCTCTCTACCTTCTCTTTGTGTTCCTGTGGCGGCGCCGCCGCCGGATCCGGTTCGACGGGGAGCAGTTCCTCTTCTGGCTGGTGGGTGACGGGCTCATCCGGTTCGGGGCCGGCTTTCTGCGGGAAGGGGAGCGGTTCTGGAGGTTGGGGTACGACCAGTGGGGGGCCCTTCTGGCCGTAGGTCTGGGGCTCCTCTGGCTCCGGGGGCGCCTCCAGGGAGACGACTTGCCCTGGGAGGGGGATGTGCGGTACGCTACCAGGGGCAAGCCCCAACTTCTGGAAGTCTTTTGGTGGGGCTTGGGCCTTCTGATGCTGGTCGGGGGTTTCTACCTGCGCCTCGGGGCGCTGTAAAGGGGGCCGACAGATGAGCGACCCCATCGAGTACGTCCGGGAGCGGCTGGCCCAGCAGGACCAACGGTTGACCCCCCAGCGGGAGACGGTGCTCCGGGTGCTTCTGGATCACGCCGACACCCACCTCACCGCCGAAGAAGTCTACTTGGAGGCCCGCAACCGCGCGCCGGAGCTGGGCCTGGCCACCGTCTACCGCACCCTTGACCTCTTCGCCCGCCTGGGCGTGGTCCGCCGGCTGGACGCCGGCGAGGGGGTGGCCCGGTACGAGTTCCACCCCGAAGGCGCGGGCCACTACCACCACCACCTCATCTGCCTGGAGTGCGGCCAGATTCTCGAGTTCGAACAGGACCTCCTCGACCGGGTGGAACGGGCGGTGGAGCGGGAGACGGGCTTCCGGGTGGTGGACCACTCCCTCCTCCTCTTCGGCCTCTGTCCCAACTGCCAGAAACCGTCGGACGGCGACGGGGACCGTCCCCGATCGGACCGGGAAGCCTCCGGCCCGGCGTGACCCGCCTGCCTTCTCGCCTTTTTCCAGCCGTGGGTTGACGACCCCTAAGACCCATGGTAGATTTATTCGTAGAGAAAACCAACCGATCTACTCGGGTTTCACCGGCGAGCGCTTGACGGTCGCGTGGGCCCTGGGTACAATCGCTATAGATAACCAATATTTATAGGTGTGAGATCCCATGAACCACCGAGTCCAAGCATTCCGGGAGCTGCTGGCGGCGCGGGGCTACCGGGTGACGCCCCAGCGGGTGGGGATCTACGAGTACTTGGTCACCACCGATGAGCACCCCAGCGCGGAGGAGATCTACCGGGCCCTTCAGGATCGCTACCCGACCATGAGTCCCGCGACCGTCTACAAGACCTTGGACTTGCTGGTGGAGCTGGGACTGGTGGGCGAGCTGGCCTTCGGCGGTGAGGTGACCCGGTACGATGGCCAGCCCGACCTCCACCTCAACATGGTCTGCCTCCAGTGCCGGCGGATCCTGGACCTGCCGGTGGAGGGCTTGGAGCGGGTGGCCCAGGTGGCCCGGGAGAAGGCCGGCTTCCAGGTTCTCCGGGAGCGCCATGAGGTGTACGGGATCTGCCCCTCCTGCCAGAGGGTGAACCGAGCCGATCCTGCCGCCGACGATCAAGCACACCACGAAGCTGAGCCCTCCAGGCCTCTGGAGGAGCATCGCCCGCAGGAGGTGGGTTGAGATGCGTGCCGTTGCCGAGGAGCCGTCCGTAGCCCGGGAGGCCCGCTCCTCCCGAGGAGCCGCCGAGGAGCTGTCGGTGGGCGAAGACCTGCTCCAGACCTACCTGACCGACATGGGCCAGGTCCCGCTCCTCACGCCGGAGGAGGAGGTGGAGCTGGCCAAGGCGGCCGAGCAGGGGGATGAGGACGCCCGCCGCCGGCTGATCGAGGCCAACCTCCGGCTGGTGGTGAGCATTGCCAAGCGGTACGCCCATCGGGGAGTTCCGCTCCTGGACCTGATCCAGGAGGGGAACCTGGGGTTGATCCGGGCTGTCGAGAAGTTCGACTGGCGCCGGGGCAACCGGTTCAGCACCTACGCCACCTGGTGGATCACCCAGCGGATCCGGCGGGCGGTTCTGGACCAGTCCTCAGGGATCCGCCTGCCCGTGAACAAGTTTGATGTGGTCCGCAAGATCCTCAGCCTGCGGGAGACCTACCTCCGGGAGGAGGGCCGGGAGCCGACGGACTACGAGCTAGCCGAAGCCCTGGAGATGGATGTGGAGCAGATCCGCCAGGTGCGCCAGGCCACCTATGAGCCCCTCTCCCTGGAGAACCCCATCAACGAGGACGGGTTCAGCCTGGGCGACATCATCGAGGATGAGGACGCGGCCAACCCCGATGAGCAGGTGCCCCAGAGCAGCCTCCAGGAGGAGCTGAACGAGCTGCTCTCCATCCTCAACGAGAAGGAGCTCCAGGTCCTCCGGCGCCGGTTCGGCCTGGACGGGGGCCAGCCCATGACCCTGGCCGAGGTAGGCCGGGAGATCGACGTCTCCAAGGAACGGGTCCGCCAGATCCAGGCTCAGGCCCTGCGCAAGCTGCGGCGGGAAGGCCTCGCTCACCAGCTGGAAGCGTACCTCACCTGAGACTGGACCCGGCGGCGCGGGGAGGCGGGGCCCGAGGCCTCGCCCCCCGGGCTCCTGGCCCGCCGTCTTCAGCCCAACCCACCTCCCTCCCGGCGAGGGCCTGAGGGCAGACCGGCGCGGGGACTCCTCGCTTGTCTTTGTTCGACAATATGGTAGAATGTGCACGTGCCAGAAGCTTAGTAGACGGGAGCGGGTTGGACCCTGCAGCGCGGCGCCCCCGAGGGCCAGAGGCCCCAATCGATGTCGGGTGATTTCCAGGCGCTGCTGAACGATGTGGAGAAGACCTTGACCCGTCTTCGCCACGAGATCGGGCGCCTGCAACACCTGATCCTGACCGATGAGCTGACCGGGCTCTACAACCGCCGGTACCTGGAAGTCCGGCTCGTCGAGGAGCTGAACCGGGCCCAGCGGTACCACCGGTCGTTCAGTCTTTTGTTTCTCGATTTGGACGATTTCAAATCGGTGAATGAGCGCTTCGGTCATCCGGCGGGGGACCGGTTGCTGGCCGAGTTCGGCCAGGTGCTGCGGGAGAACGCCCGGGCCATGGACGTGGTCTTCCGCTACGGGGGCGAGGAGTTCCTTCTCCTCTTGCCCGAGACGGGCCTGGAAGCCGCCCTGGAGGTGGGCCAGCGCCTCCAGCGCCAGGTGGCCCAGCGGGCGTTCCTCGACGGCTGCCTCACCATCACCTTCAGCGGCGGCGCGGTCAGCTTCCCAGCCGACGGGAGCGATCCGGAGACTCTGGTGCAACGGGCCGATATCGCCCTGCGGGTGGCGAAGGCCCAAGGGAAGAACCGGATCGTCGCCGCCGCCCGCCTGGGGCCGGAGGCGGCTGAGGTGGCGGCCGCCTGCCACCGGCCGCCGGAACCGCGCTGGGAGCCCCCGGAGCCGGTCGTCCGGCGTCTGGCCGTTCCGGGCTTCCGCCAGGGGAACCTCCTGCCCGCCTCATTCTGGAGTGGCGAGGAGCTTTTCCGCGTCCGGGCCCTGGTGGCCCACGAGCCGGCGGAGCCCGATGGGGCGGAGCGGTTTCTCTTCGAGACGGATCAGGGCCTCCAGCGCTTTGAGCGCCGGGATGGCCAGTGGTACTGGCTGGGCCCCGCGTCGAACGCCCAAGAGGCCAGGTCCCAGTCGGCTCCCCAGGCCGACGCCCCCCGCCATGACCCGGCTCCCCCAGCGGATGGGGCCGGGCTTGACACCCCGAGGAGGCGGTCGGTAGAATATCGCTAACCTGGGAGAGCGGAGAAAGCGAGGACGGGGAGGAGTAGGCGCCGGAAGCGCCCCTAGAGAGGGAGGCTCGTAGGCTGGAAGGCCTCCTGGGTGGTCGGTGCCGAAGGTCGCCCCTGAGCTGCCGGGTCGAAGCGCGGCGGTAGGCCCGGCCGGTCGCGCCGTTACAGCGATCTGAGCGCCCGCCCAGCGGGGCGGGAAGCAAGGTGGTACCGCGGAAGGTTGCCCCTTTCGTCCTTGGACGGAAGGGCTTTTTTCTTGTGAGGAGTGGATGGTATGGCGACGCACGGTGCCCAATCCAAGACGACCAGCGGTGAGGAGCCGCTGGCCGCGAACCAGACCGAGGCCGGTCCGGCGGCCATGCCCCACCGGTACGACCCCCGCCAGGCGGAGGAGCGCTGGACCCGCTGGTGGGAGGAGAACCGGGTCTTCCATGCCCGGGTCGACAGCGACAAGCCCCGGTTCTCCATGGTCATCCCCCCGCCCAACGTGACGGGGGTGCTCCACGTGGGCCACGCCCTGGACCAGACCCTGCAGGACATCTTCGCCCGGTGGCACCGGATGCAGGGGAAGGAGACCCTCTGGCTGCCGGGGACGGACCACGCGGGCATCGCCACCCAGGTGCGGGTGGAGGAGGAGCTGGCCAAGGAAGGGCTCAGCCGGCATGATCTGGGCCGGGAGGCCTTTGTGGAGCGGGTCTGGCAGTGGAAGCACCACTACGGCGGGCGGATCCTCGAGCAGTTGAAGGGCCTGGGCGCCTCGTGCGACTGGGAGCGGGAGCGCTTCACCATGGATGAGGGCTGCTCCCGGGCGGTGCGCCACGTCTTCGTCCACCTTTACCGGAAGGGCTTGATCTACCAGGGGGACTACATCGTCCACTGGTGCCCCCGGTGCCAGACCACCCTCTCGGACATCGAGGTGGAGCACGAGGAGGAAGAGGGGCGCCTCTGGACCCTCCGCTACCCGGCGGCCGAAGGGGAGGGGGAGATCCGGGTGGCGACCACCCGGCCCGAGACCATGCTGGGCGATACCGCGGTGGCCGTCCACCCCGAGGATGAGCGGTACCGCGCCTGGATCGGCCGGCGGGTGCGGCTGCCCTTGATGGACCGGGAGATCCCGGTGGTGGCCGACGAGGCGGTGGATCCCGCTTTCGGGACGGGCGCGGTCAAGGTGACGCCGGCCCACGACCCGACGGACTTTGAGATCGGCCAGCGGCACAACCTGCCCCAGATCCAGGTGATCGGCCAGGATGCCCGCATGACCGCCGAGGCGGGCCGCTTCCAAGGCCTTACCCGGGAGGAGGCCCGGCAGGCGGTGCTGGAGGCCCTGCGGGCGGGCGGCTTCCTGGTGGGCGAGGAGCCCCTCCGCCATGCCCCAGGCCGCTGCTACCGGTGCGGCACGGTGGTGGAGCCGCTGGTCTCCCGCCAGTGGTTCGTCCGCATGAAGCCCCTGGCCGAGCCGGCCATCCGGGCGGTGGAGGAAGGCCGGGTCCGCTTCGTGCCCGAGCACTTTACCCGCATGTACCTCCACTGGATGCGGAACGTCCGGGATTGGTGCATCTCCCGCCAGCTGTGGTGGGGCCACCGCATCCCTGTGTGGACCTGCCAGGCCTGTGGCACCCAGAGCGCGTCCGAGGAGGATCTGGTCCGCTGCCCCGAGTGTGGGTCGGAGCGGCTGGAGCAGGATCCGGACGTGCTGGACACCTGGTTCAGCTCGGCCCTCTGGCCCTTCGCCACCCTGGGCTGGCCCGACGACACCCCGGACCTGCGCCGCTTCTACCCGACGGACCTCTTGGTGACGGGCTACGAGATCATCTTCTTCTGGGTGGCCCGGATGATCATGATGGGGATCGAGTTCATGGGCGAGCCTCCCTTCCCCACCGTGCTCATCCACGGCATCGTCCGGGACAGCCTGGGCCGGAAGATGAGCAAGTCCCTGGGGAACGGTGTGGACCCCATGGAGGTCATCGCCGAGTACGGGGCCGACGCGCTCCGGTTCAGCCTGGTCCAGGGGGTGGGGCCCGGTAACGACCTCCGCTTCCGCACCGATCGGGTGGAGTCGGCCCGGAACTTCGCCAACAAGGTCTGGAACGCGTCGCGCTTTGCCATCTTGAACCTGGCCGATGCCGACCGGGCGGCCCTGGAAGCCCTGGCCGGGTCGCCTGACGGCCTGCAGGCCTGGAAGGAGCGGGAGGCCCTCACCTTGGCCGACCGCTGGATTCTGTCCCGGTACCAGTGGGCGGCTTCCGAGGTCCACCGGCTCTTGGAGCGGTTCGACCCGGGTGAGGCGGCCCAGGTCCTCTACGAGTTTATCTGGAGCGACCTGTGCGATGCCTACATTGAGCTGGTCAAGCCCCGGCTCTACCAGGGGGGCGATGATCCGGAGAGCGAGGCGGCCCGCCAGCGCCGGGCTGCCCAGGCCACCCTCTTCGCGGTCCTGGACGGAAGCCTCCGCCTCCTCCACCCCTTCATGCCCTACCTGACCGAGGAGATCTGGCAGCGCCTGCCTGTCCATGGCCCCACCTTGGCCCGGGCGGCCTGGCCCCGGCCCCAGGGCCTGGAGGATCCCGAGGCGGAGAAGCAGGTGGGCCGGGTGCTGGAGGTGATCCGGGCCATCCGGAACCTCCGGGCAGAGCGGGGCGTGGAGCCTTCCCGGAGAGTGACGGCCGTCCTTCGGGCGGAGCCCGCCCTTCTGGAGGCCCTTCAGGCTATGGAGCGGGAGATCCGCGCCTTGGCCCGGCTGGAGCGGCTGGAGCTGGTGGCGCCCGGCGGCGCGGTGCCCGAGCGGGAGGCGGCGGTCACCGCGGTGGCGGGCGGGGTGGAGATCTACCTCCCCCTGGCGGGTCTGGTCGATCTGGAGAAGGAGCGGGCCCGCCTGGAGAAGGAGCTGGCCGCCGCCCGGGAGGAGGCCGCCCGGGCCCGGGCCCTCTTGGAGCGACCCGGCTTCAAGGAGAAGGCGCCGGCCCACGTGGTCCAGCAGCAGGAGGCCCGCCTGGCCGAGGCGGAGGCCAAGGAGGCCAAGCTGCTTGACCAGCTGGCCGCCCTGGAGCGGGCGGGCGCGGGTGGGAACGGCGCCCATGGGGCATGAACCGGTGGCGGAGACCGGGCCGGCGGCCCAGGCCTTGGCCTACCTGGCCGACCTGGCCCGGTTCGGTTCCCGGCCGGGGCTGGAGCGGATCGCCTTCCTGGCCCAGGGCCTGGGCGAGCCCCAGCGGGCCTTCCGGAGCATCCATGTGGCGGGGACCAACGGCAAGGGCTCGACGGCTGCGGCCATCGCGGCCGCCTTGCAGGCCGCGGGCTTCCGGGTGGGGCTGTACACCTCGCCCCACCTGGTCCGCTTCCACGAACGGATCCGGGTGAACGGCCAGCCCATCAGCGATGAGGCGCTGGCCGAGGGGGTGGAGCGGGTCCGCCCCCTGGCCGAGCGAGCGGCCGCCACCCCGGAGGTGGGCCGACCCACCCAGTTTGAGGTGGCGACGGCCATCGCCTTCGACCACTTCGCCCGCCAGGGGGTGGCGTGGGCGGTCCTGGAGACGGGCTTGGGCGGCCGCTGGGACGCCACCAACCTGGTGGTGCCGGAGCTGGCCGTGATCACCCCCATCGGCCACGATCACATGGAGGTCCTCGGGGGCAGCCTGGCCGCCATCGCGGGGGAGAAGGCGGGGATCATCAAGGCGGACCGGCCGGTGGTTCTGGCCCCCCAGCCGCCCGAGGCCTTGGAGGTGCTCCTCGCCCAGGCGGAGGCGGTGGGCGCGCCGGTGGTCCGGGTGGTGGAGGGCCGCGGGCCCGGCGCCTTCGCCTACCAGGTGGACGACGTGGAGCTGGGGCGGGTCCGCTTCCGCGTGGCGACCCCCTGGGGCAGCACCCACCAGCTCCAGCTGCCCCTGGGTGGGGCCCACCAGGCCCTCAACGGCGCGGTGGCCGCCGCCGCGGTGCTCACCCTGGCCGCCCGGCGGGGGGACCCCGAGGGTGGGCAGTCGGTGGCCTGGGAGCGGGAGGCGGTCCGCTGGCTGGAGGAGGGCTGGCGGGGCTTGCGCTGGCCCGGGCGGTTCGAGATCGTCCCGGGACGGCTCATCCTCGACGGGGCCCACAACCCTGAAGGGGCCCGGGCGCTGGCCCAGGCCCTGGCTCCCTGCTTCGGCCCCGGGGCCGGGGAGGGGGAGAGGCCTTCCCTCTACCTGGTCTTCAGCTGCATGGAAGACAAGCCGGTGGATGCCATGCTGGCGGCCTTGGCCCCCCTGGCCGCGGGGGTGGTGGTCACCCAAACGGGGCAGGGCCGCCTGCCTCCGCTGGCGCCCGAACGGATCGCCGCGGCCGCCCGGGCTCACTGTTCCCAGGTCTGGACCGTCGCCGATCCCGTGGCTGCGCTCCGCCAGGCCCACCGGGTGCGGGGGCCCCGCGACTGGATTTGCCTTTGCGGCTCCCTCTATCTGGTGGGCGAGGTGAAGGCCCGGCTGGCCTCGGGGGAAAGATGGTTCCACGGCAGGAGCGCCTGACCGGCTAGGGAAGTAAGAGGCGGGGGGAACAGGCATGAGAGGTGAACGCGACGGGGCGACCCGGCGGGTGCGGCGGCCCAAACGTCGGGGGATTCCCTTCCGCCTGCAGGTGGCCTTGGTCGGTTTGGTGGCCTTGGCCATCGGATACGGCCTGGGCTACTACCTGATCTCGCTGTTGACCATGCCCCAGCCGTCGGTGGGGGAGACCCTGGTCTCTTCACCGCCGCCGCCATCCTCGGTGGCCGTCAGCAGTCCGGCCACCACGCCCGCGGCCCGGACTCAGGAGCGGCCCGCCTCAACCACCTCTTCCTCGAGTGCCCCGTCGTCGAGCGCCCCGGCCCCGGCGCCGGCCTCGTCGGCGCCGTCCAGCGGGAGCGGAGAGAGCTCCGGCGGCCTCTACCGGGTGCAGGTCGGGGCTTTCATGGATCGGGACCGGGCCCAAGCGCTGGTGGAGCAGCTGCAGGCCCAGGGCTTCGAGGCCAGCATCACATCGGGCCCGCCCTACCGGGTCCAGGCGGGCGCCTTCCGCAGCGAGGCGGGGGCGGCCGCCCGTCTGGAGGCCCTGCGCGCGGCGGGCTACCCGGACGCGTTCATCCAGCGATCGCCATGAGCCGCCTGGCCAACACCACCGTCCGCCTGCGAGCGGCCGCCCGCCGGGCCTCCCGGTCGGTCTACGGGTGGGTGGCCCTGGCCGGCCTCCTGCTGGGCCTGGGGCTGGCCGTCTTCACCGCGCTCTGGCCGCCCCTGCCACCCTTGGAGGGACCGCCGGTCGCCCTCTGGCGGAGCGACCTGGGCCAGGTGGAGGCCATCCCCCTGGAGCTTTACGTGGCCGGGGTGGTGGCCGCGGAGATGCCCGTCACCTTCCATCCTGAGGCGCTGAAGGCCCAGGCCGTCGCCGCCCGGACCCTGGCGGTGCGGAGCCTCGTCCAACCCAGGGCCACCGACGGGACGGCCCTGACCGACCAGGCCTCCCGGGACCAGGCGTGGAGCTCCCAGGAGGCGTTGCGGCGCCGCTGGGGCTGGTGGCGGTATCCCTTCGCCTGGCGGAAGATCGCCGAGGCGGTCCTGGCGACCGAGGGCGAGATCCTCACCTACCAGGGCGAGCCCATCTTTGCCGCGTACCACTCCACCAGCGGCGGCCAGACCGAGGCGTCGGAGAACGTCTGGCGGGAGGCGCTGCCGTACCTGGTCAGCCTTTACGACCCCTACGGCGCCCGGGGCCCCTACGCCCAGACGGAGCGGTTCATCGATCGGGCCCAACTGGCGGGCCGCCTGGGTCCCTTGGAGTGGCGGGGCGAGGAGCCGCCGCTCTTCGTGCTGAGCCGGTACCCCTCGGGCCGGGTGGAACGGGTCCAGTACGGCTCTCGGATCTACACGGGACGCCAGATCCGGGAGGCCCTGGGCTTGCCCTCGACGTGGTTCGAGGTGATCTGGGAGGGGAACGGCGCCCGATTCCTGCTGCGGGGCTACGGGCACGGCGTGGGCATGTCCCAGTACGGGGCGGACGGGCTGGCCCGGGCCGGCCGGACCTATCGGGAGATCCTGGCCCACTACTATCCGGGAACGGTGCTCACCACCTGGCCGGGCGACGGAGGGGGCCGGTGACGGGGGTCCATTGACGGGCCGGGGGACCGGCCGTATGATGGACAAGAGCATGGAAGACGGGCGCGGGGTGCCGCCCTCCGGGGCGGAGAATAGGGAATCGGGTGGGAATCCCGAGCGGCCCCGCCACTGTGACCGGGGAGCCCCCCTCGACAGACCACCTGGCTGGAGCTGGGGAAGGTGAGGGCTGGCGATGATCCGGGAGCCAGGAGACCTGCCACGCGCCCATCAGACGACGCCCTCCGAGGGATGGGGGAACCGTCTGAGCCGGATCCCGTCGGGCCCTGGTTCCTTCCCCCGGCTTGCAGGCCGGGTTTTCTCTTGAGGGCGCGCGGAAAGAGGGATCCCGGTGCGCCAGACCTTCCAGGACCAACGCCTCACGCCCGACCGGCCGCTCGTGGCCATCCGCCGGCTGACCGCCGGGTACGGCGGCACCACCGTCTTACACGACCTCTCCCTGGTCGTCCAGCGGGGCGAGTTGGTGGCCCTCATCGGTCCCAACGGTTCAGGCAAGTCCACCCTCTTGCGGGCCATCACCGGGCGCCTCCCCTCCTGGGGTGGCGAGATCCACCTGTGGGGCCGGCCCTTGGCCCAGTGGTCCGTTCCCGCGCTGGCCCGCCGGGTGGCGGTGGTCGCCCAGGAAGAGCCGGCGCCGTTCGCCCTTCCGGTGGAACAGGTGGTCGCCATGGGCCGGACGCCCCACCTGGGGCGCTTCCAGCGGGAAGGGCCCGCCGATCGCCGGAAGGTCCGGGAGGCGATGGGCCGGGCGGGGGTGGTCCACCTGGCGGGACGGCCCTTCAACCAGCTCTCCGCGGGCGAGCGCCAGCGGGTGGTCCTGGCCCGGGCCCTGGCCCAGGAGCCCCAGCTCCTCCTCCTGGATGAGCCCACGAGCCACTTGGACATCGGCCACCAGGTGGAGGTTTTGGACCTCTTGGCCCGCCTCTGCCGGGAGGAAGGGGTGACGGTGGTGGCCGTCCTCCACGACCTGAACCTGGCCAGCCTTTACGCCCCCCGCCTGGTCCTCCTGGCCGGGGGCCGGGTGGTGGCCGATGGCCCGCCGGCCCAGGTGCTGGCCGTTCCCATCCTGGAAGCAGTCTACGGAACCCGGGTGATGTTGGGCCGTCATCCGGCGGTGGAGACCCCGGCCGTCCACCTCCTCCCGCTGGAAGGCGGCGAGGCGGGCGGCACCGTCCAGGCCCCTGGGGCCGCCCAGGAGGGAACGGCGTGACACCGGCCGATCTTCAGCCGCGCCCCAGGCTCAGCCCCAGCCCCGCCGTCGCCGTTGCCTTGGCCCTGGCCATCCTGGCCGGCGCCGCCATCACCGCGCTGGCTTTGGGGCCTGCCGCCATCGGCCCGGGCACCCTGGCCCAGATGACCCTGCGGCGCCTGGGGTGGCTCCGGCTCGAGCCCACGTGGCCAGCCAGCTACGAGGTGATCTTCTTCCAGGTCCGCCTGCCGCGGGTGGTCTTGGGTGTCCTCATCGGAGGCGCCCTGGGGGTGGCGGGCACCACCCTGCAGGGGCTCTTCCGCAACCCCATGGCCGACCCCTACATCCTGGGCGTTTCGGGCGGCGCGTCCGTGGGGGCCGTCCTGGCCGTCACCCTTGCCCCGGCCGTGCCCTGGCTGAGCGACCACACGGTGCCCGCCGTCGCCCTCCTCTTCGCCCTGGCGGCGGTGGTGACCGTCTACCGCCTGGCCCGGGTGGGCGACCGGGCCCCCCTCACGGCCCTCCTCCTGGCGGGCGTGGCCGTCTCCGCCTTCTGTTCGGCCATCGTCTCCCTCCTCCTCACCCTCCACCGGGAGAGTGCGGACAAGGCCCTCTTCTGGCTCCTGGGGAGCCTGGCCAGCGCGGGCTGGCGGGAGGTGGGGCAGGTGGCTCCCTACGTCGCCGGCGGGCTCCTCCTCGCCCTCGCCCACGCGCGGGAGCTGAACGTGCTCTTGTTGGGCGAGGACGCGGCCTACCACCTGGGGGTGGAGCCCGAGCGGGTTCAGCGGCGGTTGCTCTTCACCGCGTCGGTGATGGCCGCGGCCGCCGTCTCCGCCGCGGGCGTCATCGGCTTTGTGGGGCTGATCGTGCCCCACGCGGTCCGGCTGGTGACCGGCCCCGACCACCGGCTCCTCATTCCGTTGGCCGGCCTCCTGGGCGCCGCGCTCCTGGTGGCCAGCGACACCCTGGCCCGCATGCTCCTCAGCCCCGTCGAGCTCCCCGTGGGCGTGGTCACCGCCCTGGCCGGCGTCCCCTTCTTCCTCTGGCTCCTCCGGCGGTACCGGGCTGGGCTGGGGTAGGGGGCGGGCCGACCGGTCTCCGGAGCCAGGGTGTCGCGACACGGTCCCTCTGGGGCTGGGTCTCCTCGCCCGGCGACCTCAAGGGCCGGCAGAGTCGGGAAGGTGGAGCCAGCGCCCGCTGGCGAGGAGCCCCAGCCCCATGGGAAAGGCGCGGCAGCCAGCCATCCGAGAGCGCCTCGTCCTTGGCAAGGATCCCAGGAACCATTAGAATGGGAACGGCCGGCCGAGGCTGTAGGGAGGGGTTTCGTTGGTCGATCTGGAGGCGGTACGGAAGGCGGTTGGGGAGCTGCGGGAGCCTGAGCTGCGGCGCCCCTTGAGCGACCTGGGCATGGTGGGCCGGGTGGAGGCCGACGGCGACCGGGTCATCGTAGAGATCAAGCTGACCACCATGAACTGCCCGCTCCAGGCGGTGATCGAGGGCATGGTGAAGGAGCGCCTGGCGGGGATGCCCGGTGTGGGCGAGGTGGTGGTCGAGCTGGTGGAGATGGATCCCCAGGAGCGGGCCAACCTCTTCAACAACACCGTGGAACGGGCGCCCGTCCTGGCCCCCGAGTCCCAGACCCAGATCATCGCGGTGGCCAGCGGCAAGGGCGGGGTGGGCAAGTCCACCATCACCGCCAACCTGGCCGTCACCCTGGCCAGGCTGGGCTATGAGGTGGGCCTCCTCGACGCGGACATTTATGGGTTCAGCATCTCGCGTATGTTTGGCCTTTCGGGCCGGCAGCCCACCGTCGTCGACGGCAAGATCATCCCCATGGTCGCCCACGATGTGAAGGTCATCTCCATGGGCAACTTCGTCGATGAGGGAACCCCCATCATCTGGCGGGGGCCCATGCTGGGGAAGGTCCTGAACCAGTTCGTTGCCGACGTTCTCTGGGGCGAGCCCCACTACCTCCTGGTCGACCTGCCGCCGGGCACGGGCGACATGGCTCTGGACGTGGCCCGGCTCATGCCCAAGGCCGGCTTGGTCATTGTGACCACGCCCCAGACGGTCGCCTCCGGGGTGGCGAGCCGGGCGGCCCACATGGCCCGGAAGGCGGAGCAGCGGGTGCTGGGCGTGGTGGAGAACATGTCCACCTTTATCTGCCCGCACTGCGGCGAGCCGACGGCCTTCTTCGGAGAAGGGGGCGGCCAGCGGCTGGCGGAGGAGCTGGCGGTGCCGCTTCTGGCCAAGATCCCCATGACCCTCAGCGTGCGGGAAGGGGGCGACGTCGGCACGCCGGCGGCCCTGACCGATCCGGTCATCGGGGAGGTCTTCGCGGACCTGGGCCGGAAACTGGTGGAAGCGCTGCCGAGCCCGGGCCGGGTCGAAGCGGCTCAAGGGTGAGGCCCGCGGGGCTGGATGGGGCTGGGCAGGGGTGCCCAGCCCTTTTTGTGGCAACGACGAGGAGACAAGGAGATCCACGCAAGATGGTGGAATATAACGCCCTGGCTACGGGGACAGAAGGCGCTCGGCACGGGGAGCAGCCCCGGATCATCCTGGCCTCTGTCTCTCCCCGCCGGAAGCTGCTGCTGGAGAAGTTGGGCGTCCCTTTCCAGGTGATCCCCGCCAACGTCGCTGAAGATGAGGTGGCTCCCGAGGCGCCGCCCGAGATCCGGGTGGAACGCTTGGCCCTGGCCAAGGCGGAGGCCGTCTTCCGGGACCATCCTGAGAGCCTGGTCATCGGCGCCGACACCGTTGTGGACGTGGACGGCCGGAGCCTGGGCAAGCCCCGGGACCGGGACGAGGCCGTGGCCATGCTCCGGCTGTTGAGCGGGCGGCACCACTGGGTGCACACCGGGCTGGCCTTGGTCGGGCCCGGGGTGCGGCGGACGGGCCACGAGAGCACCCGGGTCTGGTTCCGCCCCTTGGATGACCGGGAGATCGAGGCGTACGTGGCCACGGGGGCGCCCATGGACAAGGCGGGCGCGTACGGCATCCAGGAGCAGGCGGCCTCCTTTGTCAGCCGGGTTGAGGGCTGCTTCTTCAGTGTCATGGGGTTGCCCCTGGCCCGCCTGGCGGAGGAGCTCCGGGCGGCCCAGGCGGAGCTGGCCAGGGGGGCCCGGTGAGCCTCGCAGGGGGAGCGTGAAGGAGGAAACGCTCTTGCCTGCCACGAGGCGGCGTCTGACCATCCGGGAGTTGCCTGAAGCCTTGCGCCCCCGGGAACGGCTGCAGCGGCTGGGGGCCGAGGCCCTGAGCGACCAGGAGCTCTTGGCCATCCTCTTGGGGACGGGGAGCCAGGCCGAGTCGGCCTTGGAGCTGGCCCGGCGCCTTCTGGTCCAGTTCGGGGACGGGCGGTCCCTGGCCGAGGCCAGCGTGGAAGAGCTGCGGGCGGTCCCCGGCATTGGGCTGGCCAAGGCGGCTCAGGTGCGGGCGGCGGTGGAGCTGGGCCGCCGCCTGGCGGGGCAGGTGCCCCACCGGATCACCTTGGACCGTCCTGAACGGGTGGCGGCTTTCTTGCGGGTGGAGATGGCCCACCTGGACCGGGAGCAGTTCCGGGTTCTGCTCTTGGATGCCCGGAATCGGCTGATCCACCAGCATGTGGTGGCCGTCGGGGGGCTGGACTCAGCGCCGGTCCACCCCCGGGAGGTCTTCAAAGAGGCCATCAAGCGGAGCGCGGCGTCGGTGATCCTGGCCCACAATCATCCCAGTGGCGATCCCGAACCGAGTGCTCCCGATCTTGGGGTGACCCGCCGGCTCTGCCGGGCCGGTGAGATCCTGGGGATCGAGGTGGTCGATCACATCATCGTCGCCCAGGGAGGCTTCGTGAGCTTTCGGGCGAAGGGACTCCTCGAGCGGTAGAGGGAAGGGGCCGGAAGATGCTGGGCAGGTACAGAGATATGGGTGTCGACCTGGGGACGGCCAACACCCTGGTCTACATCAAGAACCGGGGCGTGGTGGTGCACGAGCCATCGGTGGTCGCCCTGGACACCCACACCCGCAGTGTGTTGGCGGTGGGGGAAGAGGCCAAGCGGATGGTGGGCCGCACCCCGGGCAACATTGTGGCGGTCCGCCCCCTGAAGGACGGGGTCATCGCCGATTTTGAGACAACGGAGAAGATGCTCCGCCACTTTATCCGGCGGGCCATGCAGGGCGGGGGCCTGTTCCGTCCCCGGGTGGTCATCGGTGTGCCCTCGGGCGTGACCGAGGTGGAGAAGCGGGCGGTCATCGATGCGGCCCTCTCCGCGGGGGCCCGGGATGCCCGGGTTCTCGAGGAGCCCATGGCGGCCGCCATCGGTGCGGGCCTGCCCGTGCAGGAGCCCACCGGGAACATGATTGTGGACATCGGCGGCGGCACCACCGAGGTGGCGGTCATCTCCCTGGGTGGCATCGTCGCCCACCGCTCCATCCGGGTGGCGGGGGATGAGCTGGACGAGGCCATCATCCAGCACGTCCGCCGGACCTACAACGTCCTTTTGGGCGAGCGGACGGCGGAGCAGGTGAAGCAGACCATCGGCACCGCCTTCCCTCCCGAAGAAGAGATGACCATGGAGGTCCGGGGGCGGGACCTGGTGACGGGGCTGCCTAAGACCATCACCCTCACCTCCCAGGAGATCCGGGAAGCCATTGCCGAGCCCGTGGCCACCATCGTGGAGGCGGTCCGTCAGACCTTGGAGCGGACGCCGCCCGAGCTCGCGGCCGACGTGATGGAGAAGGGGATCGTGATGGCCGGGGGCGGCGCCCTGCTCAAGGGCTTGGACCGGCTGATCGCGGAGGAGACCAAGATGCCCGTCCACGTCACCGAGAACCCCACCACCGCGGTGGCCATCGGAACGGGCGTGGCCCTGGAGCATTTCGACCTCCTCAGCCGGGTGACCACCGGACCGCGACGTGCCGAAGGGTAAAGAGGGAGGTCTTCTCCCACAGCGTTACCGGTCCCTGGGGACCCGGCCCGTGAGGTGAGGGGGAGCCGTGCGGTTCAGCTGGCGGGTGGCGGCCTTCATTCTGGTGCTCCTGGCCGTGAGCGCTTCCATTTACGCGACCGCCTACGACCGGATCCGGTTCAGCCCGGTGGAGTGGGTGGTCCGGGAGGGGCTGGCCCCCTTCCAGACGGCGCTGGCCCGGACCGCCCACTGGCTGGAGGCCAGTTGGGAGCGGGTGCAGGGCTGGCGGCGGCTGGAGGAGACCAACCGGCACCTGCAGGAGCAGCTGGCCGCCTTAGAGCAGGATCTTCTCCGGCTCCACCAGCTGGAGCGGGAGAATGAGCGGCTCCGGGCGGCCCTCTCCCTGGCCCGGGAGCGCCCGGGCGAGTGGGTGGCGGCCGAGGTGATCGCCCGCTCGCCCAACAACTGGCTGAAGGTGGTCACCATCAACCGGGGCCGGGTCCACGGGCTTCAGGAGGGCCAGCCCGTCGTCAGCGCCGAGGGCTTGGTGGGCCGGGTGGGCCTCACCACCGCCCGGACGGCGGACGTGATCCTCATCACCCACACTTCCAGCGCGGTGGGGGCCCGGACCGAGCCCGGCGGGGAGCTGGTCCTGGTGGAGGGGACAGGCTCCTACGAGGAAGAGCTCCGGGTGCGGCCCCTGGACGCGCACGCGAGCTTGAGCGCCGGGGAGATCCTGGTCACCTCGGGCCTCTCCTCCATCTACGCGCCGGGGATTCCCATCGGCCGCCTCACCCGGGTGGAGTCCGAGGCGTATGGCCTCAGCCAGACGGGCTACGCGGTCCCCTTCGCCGATCTCAAGCGCCTGGATGTGGTGCTGGTGCTGGTGGAGCCGCCGCCGGAGGCCGAAGAAGGGGAGGGGTGACCGGTGGACGGGGACCACCGCAGCCTGATGGTGGCCGGGGGCATGCTCCTCGCCGCAGTGCTCCTGCAGTCCGCCTTCTTCCCCACCTTCACCCTCTTTGGGGCCCGGCCCGACCTGGTCACCGTCCTCGCCGTCCTCTTCGGCCTCTACGGAGGCCCCCGGACCGGGGCGGTCTTGGGGGGTGTGGGCGGGCTCCTGGTCGATCTTCTGGCGGGGCGTCTGGTGGGCTTGGGGTTGCTCTCCCGGGGCGTGGTGGGCTGGGTCAGCGGCCTGCTGGGCCGGCGGATCTTCAGCGAGAACTGGCTGGTTCCGGTCGTGGCGGTCCTTCTCGGGACGATCCTGGAGCAGGGGCTCTATGTGGCCGGGGCCTCCGTCTACGGCCTGGCGGCACCGTGGCAGGAGGGTTTTCTTCTTTCAGCGCTGGCCACCGGGTGGTACGGGGCCCTGCTCGCCGTTCCCTTGGTGCCAGCGGTCTTGGCCCTGATCCGGCGGATGGGGCCCATTTTGGATGAAGGTCGCCGGTTGCGGCCCGAAGAGTAGGGGCCCTCGCCCGCACCGGCAGGGACCGAGGGGGCGGACGGAGTGGCGCGGGCACGGGAAGAGACCAGGCCGGTGCGGACCCTTTTCTGGGTGACGGCCATCGTCTTCGTCGTTCTCAGCCTCCGGCTCTGGTACCTCCAGGTGGTCCGGGGGCCCCACTTCCAGGAGCTCGCCGTCAGCAACCGCCTCCGCCAGCTCCCCATCCCCGCCCCCCGGGGCGAGATCCTGGACCGGCACGGCCGGCCCCTGGCTACCATCCGGAGCAGCTTCACCGCTTCCGTTCTCCCCGGCCGGTTCGATCCCACCGATCAGGACCTCCTCCAACGCTTCGGCGAGCTGATCCACATGACGCCCGAGGAGATCCTGGAAGCCCTGCGGACCGCCGATGGGTACGCCTACGAGCCCATCCGGATCAAGCGGGACCTCACCCGGGCCGAGGTGATCAGCTTAGAAGAGCACCGGGACGAGCTGCCCGGCGTGCTGGTGGAGCAGGAGCCGGCCAGGACCTACCCCAAGCCCGAAGGGGCCCTGGCCAGCCACGTGTTGGGGTACTTAGGCCCCGTGACGCCCGAGCAGCTCCGCCAGGATCCCACCTACCGGCCGACGGACCTGGTGGGGCAGACGGGGCTGGAGGCGACCTATGAAGCCTTCCTCCGGGGCCGGCCGGGCCGGCAGGCCTTGGAGGTGAACGCGCTGGGGCGGCCCGTCCAGGTGTTGGGCCGGGAGCTCCCCATCCCAGGGCACAACCTGGTGCTCACCCTGGATGCCCGGCTCCAGGCCGCGGTGGAGCAGGCCCTCCACGCCCAGGTGGCGGAGCGGGCGGCCTCCAGCCGGTACCCCGATGCCGGGGGCGGGGCGGCCATCGTCATGGATCCCCGCACCGGGGAGATTCTGGCCATGGTGAGCGAGCCGGGGTTTGACCCCGAACGGATGAGCGGCAGGAGCCGGGCCGAGTACTACGCCGCCCTCGCCCAGGATCGGCGCCTGCCGCTCCTCAACCGGGTGACCCAGGCCACCTACCAGCCCGGGTCTGCCTTCAAGCCCATCACGGCCCTGGCCATCCTTCGGTCCGGGGCGGCCACCCCCCGGACCCCCTTCTACGCTGACGGCTACGCCCGGACTGGGGGCCTGGTGAAGACCGACTGGTGGGTGCCCCTGGGCATCCCCTCCCCGGGGACCATCTCCCTGACGGAAGCCATCACCCAGTCCATCAACGACTACTTCTGGGAGCTGGGCGCTCAGGCGGGCATCGAGGCCATCGCCCGGGAGGCCCGGGCCTTCGGCTTCGGCCGCTCGACGGGGATCCAGCTCCACCCGGGAGACCGGCCGGGGCTGGTGCCCGATCCCGCCTGGAAGGCCCAGCGGTTCGCCGACCGGCCGCCGGGGGATCGCCGCTGGTTTGAGTCGGAGACGATGGATGTCGCCATCGGCCAGGGGTTCCTCACGGTGACCCCCCTCCAGATGGCCCAAGCCTTCGCCGCCCTGGCCAACCGGGGCGCGTACTACCGTCCCCAGCTGGTGCGGGAGATCCGGGCCCCAGGGGGCGAGGTGGTCCAGACCATCGAGCCGGAGCTGGCGGGCCGGGTGGAGGCGCCCAGGGCCTGGTGGGAGGCCATCATCGACGGGATGGAGGGCGTGGTGCGGGGCCCCCGGGGAACGGCCCGGAACGCCTTCGCCGGGTTCCCCCGGGAGTACCGGGTGGCGGGCAAGACGGGGTCGGTGGAGGTGCCGGGCAAGGAGGTCCACGGTTGGTTTGCCGGGTTTGCCCCCGCGGACCGGCCGGAAGTGGTGGTGGTGGTCTTTATCGAACACGGGGGCGGGGGCGGCTCCACCGCCGCGCCCGTGGCGCGGGCCATCTTTGAGGCGTACTTCGCTTTGCAGGAAGGGCGAAGAGCGCTGCCCTAGGGAAGGATCTGGCAGGGAAGGCGCCGAAGGGTGGACGAGCATTCCGCTGGAGACGAGGGCGGCAGGGCGAGGTGACGGGAGACGGCACAAGCTGAGGGGCAGGCCGTGCGCTTCAAAGGCGGCAAAGACGGAGTGTACATCCTGTTCGACCAGACGGTCGATTTCCTGGAGGCCCTGGACGAGCTGCGGCGGCGCTTGGAGGGGTACCAGCGCTTCTTCGAGGGCGGCCGGGTCTGGATCGACACGCGCGGGCGGAGCCTCAGCCCCATGGAGTGGCGCTTGGTGGAAGAGGTCGCCTCCCAGTTCGGCATGGAGGTGGCCGAGGTTGGCTGCCGGGAGCCCCGGGGGAAGCGGCCCCCGACGGTCACGCCCTTGCGCCCTCGCCCGGCCAGCCACCCGGTTGATCCGGAGGCGACCCGCCTGGTGCGGGGGACCATCCGGTCGGGCCAGGTGGTGGAGCATCGGGGACATGTGGTGATCTTGGGCGATCTGAACCCAGGCGCCATCGTCCGGGCGACGGGGGACGTGATCGTCTTGGGCCACCTGCGCGGGGTGGTCCACGCGGGAGCCAGCGGGAACCGGAGCGCGCAGGTGTGGGCCCTGAGGCTTGAGCCCACCCAGCTCCGCATCGCGGACCTGATCGCCCGCTCGCCCGACGACGAGCACGTGCCGACGGGGCCGGAGGTGGCCCGCATCGTCGATGGCTGGATCCAAGTGGAGGCGTACGAGCCTGGGGCCCAAGGAGGAGGTTAAGCGATGCCGGGTCGTGTGGTAGTCATCACCAGCGGAAAGGGCGGCGTGGGCAAGACGACCACCACCGCCAACCTGGGTGCAGGGCTCGCCTTGGAAGGCTACCGGGTCTGCCTGATCGACGCGGATATCGGCCTCAGAAACCTGGACGTGGTCATGGGGCTGGAGAACCGGATCGTCTACGATCTGGTGGACGTGGTGGAGGGACGGGCCCGGCTGCGGCAGGCCCTCATCCACGACAAGCGGGTGGAGAACCTTTACCTCTTGCCGGCGGCCCAGACGCGGGAGAAGGATGCGGTCAACCCCGAGCAGATGAAGGAGCTGACGGCCGCGCTGGCCGAAGAGTTCGACTTCGTCCTGGTCGACTCGCCGGCGGGCATCGAGCACGGCTTCCGCAACGCGGTGGCGGGTGCCGACGAGGCCTTGGTGGTCACCACCCCGGAGGTGGCGGCGGTCCGGGACGCGGACCGGATCATCGGGATGCTGGAGGCCCGGGACCTGCGGAATCCCCGCCTCATCATCAACCGGATCCGGACCGATATGGTCCGCCGGGGCGACATGATGGACATTGATGACATCATCGAGATTTTGGCCATCGAGCTGCTGGGCGTCATCCCCGATGACGAGGCGGTTATCGTCGCCACCAACCGGGGCGAGCCGGTGGTCCTCCAAAGCCGCGGGCGGTGTGCTGAGGCGTACCGGAACCTGGTCGACCGCTTCCTGGGCAAGGACGTGCCCATTGTCGCCCTGGACGGCCACAGCAAGCTCTTGGAGCGGCTGCGCAGCTGGATGGCTCTGGGCCGCCGGCCGGTGAGCGGGTAACCCTCGAGGGAGGCGTCAGGATGTTTGATCTGCGCAGATGGGGCGCCCGGACGGGGGGCAGCAAGGACGCGGCCAAGGATCGCCTCAGGCTCGTCCTCATGTATGACCGGAAGGCCCTCTCGCCCGAGCTCCTCAACCGGATCAAGGACGAGATGGTGGGGGTCATCTCCAAGTACATGGAGATCGACGAGGAAGGGGTCCAGGTGGATCTGGATCAGAACCAGGATCAGGCCATGCTGGTGGCCAACGTGCCCGTCCGCCAGGTCCGGCGCGGGGCCGGGGGGGTCTCCCGCTGAGCCGGAAGGGGGAGCCCGGTGCTCGAACGGCGGTACCTCAAGTACGCTGACTGGCCTTTGGTCGTCGTCGCCCTGCTCCTGTCGGGGGTAGGGCTGGCGGTGGTCTACAGTGCCACCCACAACCTGCCGGGCGCCTCCAGCCCCTATGAGTACGTCATCCGCCAGGCGGTCTGGCTGGGGGTGGGGCTGGCCGCCATGGTCTTGGCCACCCTGTGGGATTACCGGGTGATCGTCGCCTGGGCCCCCTACCTGCTGGGCTTCTCCCTGCTTCTCTTGGTGGCCGTCCTCGTGGCGGGCCCCGTCATCTCGGGCGCCCGGCGCTGGCTGGTCATCGGGCCCGTCAACTTCCAGCCCTCGGAGCTGGCCAAGGTGACGACGGTCGTCGCCTTGGCCTGGCTTTTGGGGCGCCGGGACGACTGGGACACCTTCCTGGCCATCGGGGTCGCCCTGGGCCTGGCCGCCCTCCCCACGGTCCTGGTCCTGCTGGAGCCGGACCTGGGCACCTCCCTCACCTTCGTCGCCATCGCCTTCGTGATGCTCTACGGCGCGGGCGCCTCCGCGTGGCGCCTGGGGCTCCTGGCAGGCCTGGGGCTCCTCGCCCTGGTGGCCGCGGTGGTGGTGAGCCGGCTGGGTTGGGTAGAGATCCTGAAGGATTACCAGATTGAGCGGCTGGTCGTTTTCCTCAACCCGGCGGCGGCGAAGTACGGGGCCGGGTGGAACGTGATCCAATCCATGATCGCCATCGGGTCGGGGGAATTCTTCGGCAAGGGGTACCTGGCCGGGACCCAAACCCAGCTCGCCTTCCTGCCCGCCCGCCACACCGACTTCGTCTTCTCGGTCATTGGTGAGGAGGGGGGCTTCCTGGGCGCGAGCCTCGTGCTCTTCCTCTACTTTCTCCTCCTCTGGCGCCTCCTGGTCATCGCCGAGCAGGCCAAGGACCGGGAGGGACGCCTCCTGGCCCTGGGCGTCTTTGGCCTCGTCTTCTTCCACACGGTGGTCAACATCGGCATGGCCGTCGGCCTGCTCCCGGTGACAGGGCTGCCCCTCCCCTTCATCAGCACAGGGGGGACCAACCTGATCACCATGTTCGCCGGCCTAGGGCTGGCCCTCAACGTCTCCCTGCGTCGCAAGAAGCTGCTCTTCGACGAGTAAGGCCCGGCGGCGCGGCCCCATACCCTGCAGTAAGGGGGGGCGGCCGTGGGGGCGGGAGGAGCTCGGGCCCGATGGGGCTGGCGCTGGCCGGTGATCCATCCCAGCTTGGTCTTGGTGGCGGGACTGGCGGTGGTGTCCGGCCGGGCGGGAGAGGTGGTCGTGCTCTTCGGGAGCGTCCTGGCCCACGAGCTGGGCCACAGTCTGGTGGGCAGGCTTTTCGGGCTGCGGCTCCAGCGGATCACCCTCTACCCCTTCGGGGGCGTGGCGGAGCTGGCGGGTCTGGAGCGGGCCTCCCCCCGGGCGAGGCTGGCCACCCTGGTCGCGGGGCCTTTGGTCAGCCTCCTGCTCTTCCTGGCCGGCGGCTGGCTGGCCGGCCAGGCCGGCCCGGAGAGCCCTTGGGGCCGCTGGGGGGGAAGCCTTCACGAGGCCAACCGGGGGCTCTTGGTGGCCAACCTGCTGCCGGTGGGGCCCCTCGATGGCGGGCGGATGGTGGAGGTGGCCCTGGAGCGGCGGGTGGGCGTCGGGGTGGCCCGGCGGTGGCTGATGGGGGCTGGCGTGGGGACTGGGGTGGGGCTGGGG